>CAZUOC010000067.1:2773-7909 GCA_964622335.1 uncultured Ignavibacteriaceae bacterium | reverse complement strand
TTGCTGGAATTAAGCATGCTGTCAGTCCATATTGTTATCGTTGTCCTCTTGGACTTAAATATCCTTCATGTGAAATTAAATGTGCACAGGATATTGAAGAGATGATCCTGACAACAACATGTGGCTCTGTTGCCGGTTTTATTGCAGAACCGATCCAGGGAGTTGGCGGATTTATTACTCCACCTAAAGAATATTTCCAGGTTGCTGTTCCAATCATAAAAAAATATGGTGGAGTTTTTATTGCTGATGAGGTCCAAACAGGTTTTGGCAGAACAGGCAAAAGAATGTTTGGAATCGAGCATTGGGAAGTTGAACCCGATATTATCACTACAGCAAAAGGAATTGCTAATGGTGCTCCGCTTGGAGCTACTATTGCAAGAACTGAAATTGCTGATAGTTTTACAGGACTTACAATTTCTACTTTTGGCGGTAATCCTGTTTCAATGGCTGCTGCTCTAGCCACTATTCAGGTCATTGAAGAAGAAAATCTTGCCCAAAATGCTTATGAAGTCGGACAATATTTACGCGAAGGTCTTGAAGACTTGCAAAAGAAATATCCTTCAATCGGAGATGTTAGAGGAATGGGATTAATGCAGGCTTGTGAATTTGTAAAAGAAGGTAAAGAACCCGATCCTCAAACTGTAGGAAAACTTTTTGAAGAAATGAAAAATGAAAAAGTGTTAATCGGCAAAGGAGGGCTTTATGGAAATGTTGTTAGAATTTCTCCTCCTCTTGCTGTTTCAAAAAGTGAAGTAGATGATTTCCTCCGTGCGATGGATAATTCTTTAAGCCGATGTTGATTAATGAAATTTCTTTTACAAAAAATATCTGAACATTGCACATCTGAATTAAAATGATTAACTCAGCCCCAAAACTTTCCGATAAGGAATACGAAGAGAATTTTAAAGAGCTGAAACCGCCTTTCACAAAAAACGGCGCTGTTACAGAAGCAAACCGCTGTCTGTATTGTTACGATTCTCCGTGCAAAACAGCCTGCCCGACATACATAGATATTCCAGGCTTCATAAAAAAAATTGCGACTGGAAATCTTAAAGGTTCTGCCAAAACAATTTTGGAATCTAATTGGATTGCTCTAACATGTGCAAAAGCCTGCCCAGTAGAAGAACTTTGTGAAGGGGCTTGCGTTTATAATGATAAGGATGAAAAACCGATTGAGATAGGAAGACTTCAGAGATATGCTATTGATAATTACTTTGCTTCCGGTATGCCAGCATTATTTAAAGCAAAAGAAAAAAATGGAATGTCTGTAGGTATAATTGGATCTGGTCCAGCAGGATTAGCTTGCAGTGCCGAGCTTGCTTTGCTTGGTTATGATGTTCAGGTATATGAATCTAGTGAAGTTCCCGGTGGATTAAGCACGTGGGGAATTGCGCCATATAAAGTAAGACAGGAAGATAGCTTAAAAGAAGTTGAACTCATTAAAAGTTTTGGAGTTAAAATCAAGACGGGGATTAGAATTGGCGAATCAATTTCTATAGATGAATTGTTTTCTAAGCACAATGCCATTTTTATTGGGATAGGTTTAGGAGAGTGCAGCAAATTAAATATTAAGGGAGAAAATCTTGGAGGAATAGTTGGCGCATTATCTTTTATTGAAAATGTAAAAAAAGAAAAATGGGATTTAGTTGATGTAGGAAAAAGGGTTGCAGTTATCGGTGCTGGTAATACTGCCATAGATGCCGCTACGGAAGCAAAACGTTTAGGAGCTGAGAAAGTAAGTATCATTTATAGAAGATCAGAAGAAGAAATGCCGGCAAATGATTTTGAATTTAGACTCGCGAAACATGATAGAATAAATTTTCATTTCTTAACTTCACCAATTGAATTTTCGGGCAATCATAAAGTTGAAAAAATAAAGTGCATTAAGATGCAATTAGGGAAAAAAGACAAAAGCGGCAGACGAAAACCCGAGCCAGTTAAAAACTCAGAATTTTCTATAGATACAGATATGGTGATCTTTGCTTTAGGTCAGCAGCCAAATTTAGATTTTCTTAATTCAATCCCTGAATTAAAGATTTCTGGCGGTTGCGTTATGGTTGATGAAAAAACATATCAAACAAATAATCCAAAAGTTTTTGCCGGAGGCGATTGTATAAACAGAGGTAAAGAAACTGTTAATGCTGCTTATGATGGCAAACAAGCCGCACATGGTATTGATGAATATCTGAGTAATAGAAAATAATTTTATAAAATGAAGTTCCCGAGGTAAAGATGGTCGATCTATCAATTAATTGTGGAGGAATAAAATCTCCCAATCCTTTTTGGCTGGCATCCGCACCACCTTCGAATTCTGCATATCAAAATTGTAAAGCATTTGAACAAGGATGGGGCGGTACAGTATGGAAGACAATCGGTGAACCTGTTATGAATGTATGTAACAGGTATGGCTCAATTGATTATAACGGTGAAAAAATTATTGGCATAAATAATATTGAATTAATAAGTGACCGACCAATAGAAGTAAACCTGAAAGAGATTGCTGAAACAAAAAAACTCTGGCCGGATCGTGCTGTTGTTGTTTCTTTAATGGTGGAATCAAAAAAAGAAGCCTGGCATGATATTGTAAATCGAACTATCGACACCGGTGCTGACGGAATCGAGTTGAATTATGGTTGTCCGCATGGTATGAGTGAAAGAGGAATGGGGGCTGCTGTTGGGCAGGTTCCGGAATATTGTCAAATGATAACAGAATGGGTTACTGAAGTTTCAACAATTCCTGTGCTTGTTAAGTTAACACCTAATGTTACAAATATTAGGTATCCTGCACGAGCTGCTAAAGCAGCAAAAGCATCGGGACTATCTTTAATAAATACTATTAACAGTATTATGGGAATCGATCTCGATACAATGAAAATTCAACCTTCTGTCGGTGGATTAAGTTCTCATGGGGGTTTTGCTGGTCCTGCTGTTAAACCGATTGCGCTTAATCTTTTATCTCAAGTAACTAGTGATCCCGAAATCAATTTACCGATTTCAGGAATTGGAGGAATAAGCAATTGGAGAGATGCCCTTGAATTTATTCTGCTCGGCGCCGATAGTATACAAATTTGCACGGCTGTTATGCATTATGGCTTCAGGATAATCGATGATTTAATTGAAGGAATGACAAACTGGATGGAAGAAAAAGGTTACTCTTCTCTTAATGAAATAAAAGGTAAAGCCATTCCACAGATCTCTGATTTCGGAAACTTTAATCTTTTGCACAAAACGGTTGCGAGAATTGACCAATCAAAATGTATTCATTGTAATCTTTGTTATGTTGCCTGTGATGACGCTGCTCATCAGTGTATTGATTTAATTCCGGTTAACGGGCATAATAAAACTCAGGTTAGAGAAGAAGATTGTGTCGGCTGTCGTTTGTGTGCAATTGTTTGTCCTGTTGAAGGATGTATTTCTATGGAAAGGTTAGATGATAAAACATCAACAAAAACTTGGAATGAATTGATGGAAGATTTTAAAAAAGAAAATAAACCTTTAACATGGAAGAACCTCGCTGAGTTCCAAAAAGAACATGGAGTTGTTATTCATTAATACGAAATAAAAATTTTAGGTGGAATATGTCAATTCTAATTAAAAACGGTAGAGTAATAACTGCTGAACAGGACTATTATGCCGACGTGTATATCAGCAAAGATAAAATAACAACGATTGGTAGTGAATTAAAAATTGACGCAGATAAAATTATTGATGCAAAGAACAAATATGTAATTCCGGGCGGTGTAGATGTTCATACTCATCTCGATATGCCTTTTGGCGGTACAACTTCGAGTGATGACTTTGAATCAGGTACGCGTGCGGCAGCATTTGGTGGCACAACCTGTTTGATAGATTTTGCGATTCAGGCAAAAGGTACGCGAATGCGTGACGCTCTTGATATTTGGTGGAAAAAAGCCCAGGGCAAAGCAACAATTGATTATGGCTTGCATATGATTATCACCGATCTTCCCGATGCACATCTTAAAGATATGAGTGATATGGTTAAAGAAGGAGTTTCTAGCTTTAAATTATTTATGGCATATCCCGGTGTTTTAATGGTAGATGACGCAACAATTTTTAAAGCGATGAAGCACACTGCTAAAACAGGCGCTTTGGTTTGTATGCATGCAGAAAATGGAAATGTTATTGATACTATTATTAGGCAGGCGTTAGCTGAAGGGAAGACTGCACCGATTTATCACGCATTAACCCGACCGACTACTGCAGAAGGAGAAGCTGTGAACAGGGCGATCGCACTTTCCGAGATGGCAGGTGCACCGGTTTATATTGTTCATTTATCTTCTAATGATGCTCTTGAAAAAGTTGCTGAAGCCCGCGATAGGGGACTGCCGACTTATGCAGAAACATGTCCACAATATTTGTTCTTATCTTTAGATGATATGAACAAACCCGGTTTTGAAGATGCAAAAGTTGTTTTCACGCCGCCGCTTCGTGAAAAATGGCATCAGGATAAGCTATGGGCTGGCTTGCAAAAAAATACTTTGCAGGTTGTATCAACTGATCATTGTCCTTTCTGCTTTAAAGAGCAAAAAGAATTAGGTAAAGATGATTTTACAAAAATTCCAAATGGCGGACCGGGAATAGAACACAGGCTTCAGCTTCTTTTTGATGGAGGGGTAAACGAAAAAAGAATTTCAATTAACAGATGGGTCGAATTAACTTCTGCAACGCCTGCAAAGATGTTCGGATTGTATCCAAGGAAAGGAACAATAGCTGTTGGCTCGGATGCAGATGTTGTTATCTGGGATCCAAAATTTGAGCACACACTTTCTGTTCATACCCATCATATGCATGTGGATTACTCTATGTTTGAAGGAAGAAAAATAAAAGGCAATGCAGAAACTGTCATATCGCGTGGTGAAGTGATTATGGATAAAAATAAATTCTTTGGAACTTCAGGTCGTGGTAATTTTATTAAGAGAGATACTTACGCTGGTGCATGGGGATGATCGAAAATATCCAACTTAATTTTAGGTATTGAATGAGAAATTTCTTCGATGCTGAATTAATTGAAACCGATCTGTCTTCAATTCAGGATACAAAATTAATAAACAAAGATCTCTCACCCACAAAAATTTCCGAAAGAAGCTGGAGTACTTATAACATTGCCGCTCTCTG
>CAZUOC010000067.1:0-2763 GCA_964622335.1 uncultured Ignavibacteriaceae bacterium | reverse complement strand
GAATGAGCGTCTGTATTCCTACTTACATGCTTGCAAGCGGATTAATAGCAGGTGGAATGAATTGGTGGCAAGCTCTTTTAACAATTGGTTTGGGAAATATTATTGTTCTTATTCCGATGGTTTTAAATGCTCACGCCGGTACAAAATATGGAATACCTTTCCCGGTTCTTGCACGGGCATCTTTTGGAACGAAAGGTTCGAATGTTCCCGCATTACTTAGAGCAATTGTTGCATGCGGTTGGTTTGGAATTCAAACCTGGATTGGCGGGCAGGCATTTAACTCTTTAATAATATTACTCCTTCCAGGTTGGGCTGTATTTTCGTGGGGACCTGCAATTGGATTTTTAATTTTCTGGGGAATGAACGTTTACTTTATTGTAAGAGGAATTGAATCAATAAGGTGGCTGGAATCTTTTGCAGCTCCTTTTTTATTAATTGTTGGATTCGGACTTTTGATCTGGGCTTATGTTAATGCCGGCGGTTTCGGACCAATACTAAGCCAGCCGAGTAAGTTTCAAACTGCGGGAGAGTTCTGGAAATTCTTTATTCCTTCTTTAACAGGAATGGTTGGATTCTGGGCAACTCTTTCTTTAAACATTCCCGATTTTACACGTTATGCAAAAAATCAAAAAGCCCAAATGCTGGGACAAGCAATAGGTCTCCCACCTTCGATGATTAGTTTTGCTTTTATAGGAATAGCTGTTACTTCTGCGACTGTTATTATATACGGAGAAGCAATCTGGGATCCGGTTAACGTTCTTTCAAGATTTAAAAATCCTGTAGTTGTAATTATTTCTTTAGTTTCTTTAATTATTGCGACTTTAACAACAAACATTGCAGCTAATGTTGTTTCACCCGCAAATGATTTTGCAAATATTTCTCCCAAACATATCAATTTTGTTAAAGGCGGATTGATAACTGCAGTTCTTGGAATAGTGATGATGCCGTGGAAGCTTCTCTCAGATTTCAGCGCTTATATTTTCGGATGGCTTGTTGGTTATTCAGGTTTCCTTGGACCTATTGCAGGAATTCTTATTTGTGATTATTTCTTCGTAAGAAGAAGAACTCTAAATTCTCGGGATCTTTACAATCCTGATGGAGAATACAAATATAAAAATGGCTTTAACCATAAAGCATTAATATCTCTCTTCGCAGGAATTTTTGTAGCCTTGATCGGTTTAATAATTCCAGTTGTCAGTTTCCTATATGATTATGCGTGGTTCGTGGGATTTGTAATATCATTTTTGTTATACAAATTATTAATGAATAAGAGTAAAACAGCAAATGGATAAATTTATTTATGCAGCAATAGAAGAAGCTAAGAAAGGACTTGAAGAAGGAGGTATTCCAATTGGTTCTGTTTTAGTTATTGATGGAGAAATTATTGGCAGGGGACATAACAGACGTGTTCAAAAGGGAAGTGCGATTCTTCATGCGGAAATGGATTGTCTTGAAAATGCCGGAAGACTTAAAGCAAGCGATTACAGTAGAGCAGTTCTCTACTCTACGCTTTCTCCTTGTGATATGTGCAGTGGAACAGTTCTGTTATATAAAATTCCCAAAGTTATTATTGGAGAAAATAAAACTTTCCAGGGACCGGAAGATTATTTGCGTAGCCGTGGAGTAGAACTTCAAATCTTAAATGATGCGGAATGTATAAAATTAATGGAAGACTTCATTTCAAAGAATCCTTCTCTCTGGAATGAAGATGTCGGTGTTTAGTTTACTTTATAAATCCCCATTTTTTAATGTGCCGATATGCAAGATAACCAACTGCTCCTGCCTGAATCATTCCAAGTACGGTTCTAACAGGATTGAATTTTGATTTTTCCAGGTATTCATCATATAAGATTGAATGCAGGTAGACAGGTGTGAAATTGTTTTCATTATTAAAAGATGAATTATTGGACATTTCTACCGATGTTTTTAACCACAGCTTAGCAGTAGTACTATCAACATTGAAGTTGAGCATTGGTTTTGTCAGATTCCTATAAAATTCAAATTCATTAAATTTGTATGCAAGATTAAACAGCGCATCCATCTTAAAAGTTTTTGTTGAATCATTCTCTGGCGATTTGTTTATATTTTCCTGGGAATAAATTGGAATGGAGAGAAAAGTAAAACAGATAATTATTTTGCTAAGCAGTTTCATTTAATTATCATTTGTTATTTTAAAATAGTAAACTTATTTATATACGTCCATGTATAAATTTATGGTCGTTTTATTTTACTTTTATTGTAGAGACAATTACAAATGCCTAAGAAAATATTTGTTCTTTTCTTGTTGTTAATATCATATTGCTTACCGCAGAATAAAAGCTTTGAGCTTTTCCCGGGAGGATTAAATTTTCCTTCACTAAAAGCAAATAACCAGGAAGCTAAGATTGGTTTGCTCTTATTTACAAAAGACAATAACATGAAGATAGATATTGGGAATAATATTGATCTTCTAAGTTTTCATTTTTCATCAAATAAGAGATTAAATGCGGGGATAGAATTTATGGCTTATGCGTTATCAACGAGTTACAGTGGTAAAAGACTACAAATAAATGCAATCGATGGGCTATTTGGCGGAAACATTTCTTATTCTATGAATGAAGAAACTTACCGTATTTTGATGAGATTAAGAATAATTCATAACAGCGCTCATCTTGTTGATGGAGCCTGGGATGAAAGCAAAGATAAATGGATCGATAATTACGAACCCGTACCTTTTGCAAAAGATTTTGCCGAATATACTTTTGCTTATGAATGCAATTCTGA
>CAZUOC010000066.1:0-7973 GCA_964622335.1 uncultured Ignavibacteriaceae bacterium | reverse complement strand
TCGGAGAGAATCAACAATGAAAAGAATATGGGTCTTTATTCACGCTCATCGGGGACTAATACAATCTCCAGAAATTTTTTATTCAAAAGACAAAGCTATGCTTCGGAAGAAAGAAATAATGCAAAAAAATTTCAACCAAGATTATGACGAAGTCGAAGTATTTGAGAAACTTGTAAAGATTAAAGATTAATTGCTGCTCAAAACCAACAAGTATTAATCATGTCAAACTTCCTTAAATCAAACGACACAGGATTACTTATTATAAGGTTAGTCGTGGGGTTGCTTTTACTTCCTCACGGTATTTCCAAACTTGTCAATGGAATAGACTGGCTTGGAGAATCTCTTACTAAAGTGGGCTTGCCGGCAATTATCAGGTATGGAGTTTTTATAGGCGAAATAATAGCCCCATTACTTCTGGTAATCGGTTACAGAACACGTATTGCTTCACTTATTGTTGCATTCAACATGTTCATGACAATTTTCCTGGCAAAAAGAGATCAGCTCTTTGTTTTAAGGGGCGGCTGGGCAATTGAATTAAACGCTCTTTTTCTCTTTGGCGCACTTGCTCTTTTCTTTACCGGCGGAGGGAAATATTGCGTTTCCACCAAAAACAACTGGGATTAACTATAATTAAAAGATTCTTCGCTTCTACCTCGCCAACAGGCGGGTCGCTCAGAATGACGTTCTTTTTTAATATTTTCCAATTATCCTAATTAGTTTGATTTAGAACCGAATAAAAATTATCTTGCATCACCTGCTTAAAAATACAGATACTTTCTTTTCTCCCTCTGATTTTTAATCTACAGGTTAAAAAATTTTTATAATATTTTTTTTGGAGAACAAATGAACATTTATGTCGGCAATCTCGCTTCTGACGTTACAGACGAAGACCTTTCGAATCTCTTTTCGCAGTACGGACAGGTCAAAGAAGCTAAAGTTATACGCGATATGTTTTCGCAACAATCGAGGGGATTCGGATTTGTAGAGATGCCCGGGCAGGCGGAAGCAGAGAACGCAATTAAAGAGCTTAATACTCAGGATTTAAAAGGAAAGAATCTGGTAGTTAACGAGGCGCGTCCCAGGAGGGATAGAAACAACCGTGGCAGACGCCCTGGTGGGGGTGGTGGAAGAAACTTTAACCGCGGTGGCGGCGGGGGGAGAGGAAGATAAGGTTATTTCATATCTTTTATAGTAATTGTCATGCCGGACTAGTTCCGGCATCTCTTTTTTATAGTTGAAAACTTACGTATGAAGAAAATTAAAATCGGTTTAATCGGAGATTATCAACCCAATGTAACTGCACACATTGCTATTCCCAAAGCACTTAAGCTTTCTTCCGAAAAACTGAACTGCGAAGTTGAATACATTTGGCTCGATACAGATCTGATAAATAAAAAATATTTGACCGAATTAAATTCTTTTGATGGTTTATGGTCTGTACCCGCTACTCCTTATAAAGATATGGATGGCGCTTTATCTGCAATAAAATTTGCAAGAGAAAATAAAATTCCGTTTTTAGGAACCTGCGGTGGTTTTCAGCACGCAGTTATCGAGTATTTCAGAAATGTAATTGGAATTAACGAGGCGGATCATCTCGAAACAAATCCCGATGCATCTGCCCCTGTAATTTATTTGCTATCTTGTTCCATGGTTGAAAAGAACGGAGATATATTTCTTGAAGATGGAACAATTGTTAAAAAGCTTTTTTATACCGATAAAACAAACGAAACATATCATTGTAATTATGGCTTCAACCATAATTATATAAAGCAATTAAAAAGAAGCGACCTGAAAATTTCCGGCTATGATGAAAACAAAGAAATCAGAATAATTGAATTACAAAATTATCCTTTTTTTATTGCAACATTGTTCCAGCCGGAAAGGTCGTCTCTTAAAAACCAAAACCATCCTTTGATAGATGCATTTGTAGAAGCCGCTAATAAAAGAGATTCTTCACTGCTGTCTTAAAACTGTCACTCAGAATAACGTGAAATTATATTCACCCTTCAATAATCTCTTTAAGTTTTTGAACAAACCTGATGTCCCATCCTTCGCTGTGAGAATTTTTAGTTTGTTCCTGGTTTGCTGCCATCTTTTCCCATCCTGAATGCGTTAATATAACTTCAGTTTGTTTTCCAACTTCTTTTAATTCAAAGGAAACAATGGTTTCTGCATTAATAAAATTTGTATCCCAGGTATAAACAAGTTTTTTGTTCTCAACTATTTCCTTAACGCTACATTTAAAAACACCATCCCAGTTCTCGGTAGGTTCTGCTTTAAATGTAAAGTCTTTGCCTTTTTGTGGTAAAAATGCCGTTTGCATCAGCATCCATTTTTCAACTTCAGCAGGGTCGGTGAGTGCTTTCCAGACTTTACTTGCAGGTGCATTGATAGTAACTTTTTTCAGTATGGGTTCCATCATTTATTCTCCGTTTTATTTTTTGTTTAATGTAATTATTTCTTATCTGATTCCAGGTATTCCTTAATGCTGGTACCAATAATGTGATTCCATCCTTCTATAAAATTTTTTCTTGCAAAATCCGGATTCTCGGTTTCAAAGCTTTCAAGTCCTTCATGCGTTAGTCTTAGCCTGGTTTTGTTTCCTTCCTTAAAAATTTCAAGTGTTACAACGCTGTTCCCGGGATAATCATCATATCTCCACGTATAGGAAAGCTTTTTGCCCGGTACCACTTTTATAATTTTACATAAATGCAAGTACTTTCTATCGTCCGGTCCCCCTTCAAACTGAAACTCAAACCCAACCTCGGGTTTAAATTCAGCAAAGTTGAAATACCATTTTTTCATTTCGTCCTTGTTTGTTATAGCGGTCCAAACTCTTTCCGGCGACGCATTAATAACAACTTCTTTTACAATCGGTTTTGTTTCCATTAAGCCTTCTCCACAAAGTTTTTCAATAATTGTAATTTTTTATCCCAGAACTTATCGTAAAATCCAAGCCATTCACGGACTTCATTAAGCGGCTCAACATTTAACTGGTACTGCCTTTCTCTTCCTTTTTGCAAAGGAACTACTAGTTGTGTTTTTAACAAAACTTTAAGATGCTTTGAAACTGCAGGTCTGCTGATTTTAAATCTTTGTGTAATTGCATTAACTGTCATTTTATTTTGAGAAAGCATCAACAATATCTGCCTTCTATTCTGATCAGCAAGTGCAGAGAAAACATCATCTATTCTGTAGGCCATAGTATTCTAACTCAGATATTTAATGAATTAATAATTGGTAACCTTCTGGTCACCAATATACGTAACTATCTGGTTACCTGCCAAGTGGGAAATATGAACAAATCTAATATCTTTGGATTTTGAAAAATATTCATCTAAATTAAATAAAAAAGAAAGGAGACAAATATGGCGGTAAAACCAATTCCTGATGGAACACCGAGAGTAAGCCCTTATCTTATCGTTAATGATGTAACTAAAACAATTGATTTTTTGAAGGAAGTCTTTGGTGCTAAAGAATTAGAAAAAATGACTCTGCCCGACGGAACCGTAAATCATGGTTCTGTTAGAATCGGGGACTCTTTAATAATGATGGGCGGCGGCTCTCCGCAATATCCCCCAATACCTTCGATGCTCTACATTTATGTTGAAGATACTGATGCAACATATAATCGAGCTCTTAAAGCCGGGGGTGAATCAATAATGGAACCGCTGAATCAATTTTATGGCGACCGCAATGCTGCAGTCAAAGATTCAGATGGGATTCAATGGTGGATTGCAACTCACATAGAAGATGTTTCCGCCGAAGAAATTCAAAGAAGAAACGAAGAAAGAGCTAACAAGAATAAATAAATTGTAATACTGAGTAAAGGCGAAGTATCTTAAACCAATAAGATTCTTCCGCCGGTCTGAAGATAATCGTTCAGAATGATTCGGTAAATTGTTTTAGTCTTTCATAAACTACCTGGCTGTTAATTCCGTCTTCACCACTAAAATCACAGGAGTGCGGATCGCCTGGACAAACAACAGAACAATAATTATCGTGTGGAAAAATTATTTCGGATTGATTGCCAAGTGGTCCCCAAAGCTTTGGTGAACATCCCGGTAGGGGACAGAATAAAGAAAGAGTCCTTACTTTTAATGCGGCACAAATATGCATTGGTCCCGTGCTTGCGGAAATAAGAACATCAAGCGCGCTAAAATTAACAATGCTTTCTCTCAGCTTTTTACCTTCGTTTATATAGTTAACTCCATCTATATTTTTTAGTTTTTCCGGAGGTTTATTCTCTGTTATTAAAACTTTAAATTTTTCATTAGTTAAAAGAAGATCGATTAATTTCTTGTATTCTGATGTCGTCATATTCGGCGCGGATTTTCCGCTCGTTGTATTTATACCGACCAATATTTTACCATCTTGTTTCAATGTCTTTCGTATTTCATCTCTCTTAATCACTTCTTCTCTGCTCAAAAATATTTCGGGATTAATAAATTTCGGTTCTATCCCGATTCTTCTTAGCATATCGAGACAATAATCAGCCTCGTGGCGGAGAGGAATATACTTATGCCTGCTTACATATTTTGTAAATGTAAGAAATTGGTAAAGCTTGCGGCTTACTCCCAACCTGAAACGAATTCCACTTAAGAAAAAAAGCCAGCTTAATCTCTCCTGCGGCAAAAGCATAAAACCATGTGTAAATTTATATTTATTGATCTCGCTTACCATTTGCCAAAATGGTTTTAAATTTCCTTCCTCATCATCTATTGTAAAAATTTCATCTACGTTGGGATTGTTAAGATAAACTGCTCTGGTTTCCTGCCTGACAAGAACGGCGACAAAACTGTCCGGCTTTGCAGATTTAGCTTCGCGGGGAATCGGCGTTGAAAGAACAACGTCACCAATGCGGTCTATTCTTGCTATAAGAAGACGAAGCTGTTTATATCTACTCATAAATTCTTGTTAACACGCTTACATTTTTCATTTTTAAAGGATTAAATATACGGCTGGTTTAAATACTTTTCTATATAATTAGAAAAATTACTTGTTATTTAAGAGATGACATCTCTGGTAAAAGATGTCATCTCTAGTTTTCCGTATCACATCAATTTGTTGTAATTATTATTTCCAATATTGTATTTGGGTTACACTCTTTAACACTTATTACTTCCCAACTTGCAGATCCGCCTCCCGTTTGGGACCATCTCACATTATTATATATTTTTTCACAAACTTCTTGACCAATAATAGTAAATAGATTAGGGTTTTGTGGATCCACTGGAATGTCGTGTCCAGATACGCTTTGTAAAATTGCTACATATAACGGATCAACATGAGCATATTTCCGTCATCATCCACGTGAATCCGATATGCCGTATCCTGGCCATTGCCGCCAATGTAGGTTGAATAGATGAGCACCGGATCTATAACTAACGCAAAACGATGATCGTAATCTCCTACTTTGAATCCAATTTGATTATTTTGTAAGAGTGTAAATTCCCCTTTTATTGGATTTTTCCTCCCCCCAATTTCCTGATAGACAATGGGAGCTTTAAACCTCATTGTTTCTGGTCCGACCTGCATAATAAGATTACCCTCTTTATCCAATTCGATATGTTCCGGTCCCTCCAGCACAAGTTTAATGTTCTCGGGGTCGGCGCCAGGGGAGACAACAAAATCGTACTCGATCCTTTTCTGGTTGCCGTAATAATAAAGACCGATTCCAGGATAAACATTGCTATATTTTACACTTTTAAAATTGGCTATGCCCCGCTGCCATTTGTTTTTGTCGTTTCCGCAGAAATAATTTGTTTTTCCTCTTAATATGTTCTGCCCTCTAATATTAGCATTCGAGTATGCGTTGACCAGCTTCATTTTGACCGGATACTGTACAAGACTTGCCTGCTTCTGACAAGATTTCAAATTAATTATCGCTTCGTTTTGCAACAGAAAAAGATCGTAACCTCGTGACTGCGAAATAAATTTGACTTGCTCATCCATTTGTCCTGGTTTTGTTCAAATGTCAATGGACTGGACTGAAAAACTTTGCCTGCAAGATATTGATTGCCTTCAAAATGAGGAATCGGTTCTTTTGGTCCTATGGTTTTCTCTGCTAATGCTTCGGGCTGTGTTCCGTTATTCTGGGGTGCTGTTGGTTCATCTTTATACGAATTGATAAATAACATAAACAAAATAAGGAGTGGTATAAACGCTTTCATTTTTTCCCTCAATGTTTTATTATATATCCAGTTTAAATGGATCGGATAGTTGTAAATTCAGAGACATCATCTCACAGCTCACTACTATGAAATAAAAACTTTGTTACTTCTCTAATGGATGGGACGGAGTAAACTAAAAAATGGACGATCGCACCATATCTCACCCTGGGTGCAGAAGTAATTATTTACGAATTAATTTTTCAATAAAATTTTAAATAATCAACAAAGCTTAACAATTAGCTATTGTTGTTAATTGGCAGGCATAAAGATCCTCATATGAGGACCAAGTCAGGTTGAGAAATCTTCTTAGTAGTTGAGCAACCACATCGCAATAAAAACGCTCTATTAAAGGGACCGGGGAGTTATTCGCTCCCCTAATCAATCTATCACAAAATCTAACTCTTACTTGAGGTGACAGCAGTAAATCTTGAGAATATTCTCTTTACATTTGTACTTTTACAGTAAACACACTTAACTGATTTCCTCTTTCCATATTCACTAATCGTCATCTGCAAGGAAAACACTTTATTACACTTTTCACATCTAAATTCATATGTGGGCATAACTTTACCTCATAATTTTTAGTAAAAACCTAAGTGCTTTTAACCATAGGTGCTTTAACTAAGAAATAGCCAAAGCCCAATGTAAAGAATAGGTATACAAGAACAATTAACCAACCTAAGGCGTTGAGAACTCCCGAAACGACTGTAATCGTAGTTACAATAAATCCTATAAGGTCGTAGACAAATAGTGCCAGTATAATTGCTCTTCTGGCATCCGATTCTATTGCATTTTTTGCAAACCAGCAAAGAAATAAATTACCAAAAAGCGCCGCTCCATATTCCCTTGCTGTAAACATTCCTCCGGCACCCAATGTTGCCCCAAATATTGTAAATAATTTGTCTGGTACGGCAAGTAATAGAATTCCAAAAACAAGACAAACTACTGCTTTAATAATCATTAAATTCTTGAAACTCATATTCTCCTCCTCTAATTATTATTAGGATAATTTGATTTTACTTAATCATTTGGATTACCAGCAAAAAGAAAATCCGCACTTTTAGAAAGGTTTTCATAAGCTTTTCTTAACAAAAAATATGTTTCTTTAAAACGTTTCTGCTTCGGGAGAGTTATCGAGATGTCATCTCGGGACTTAACAATAAAATGGCTCTAAAGTTTAGCCCTCTCGGAGTAGAATTTATTTACTTTAATTATTTTTTATTATAAAAATTACTTCAACAAAATCATTTTTCTTGTTTCAACAAAACTACCTGCTTTCAACCGATAGAAATAAACTCCGCTTGGTATTGCTTCTGCATTAAATTCTGTTTCATATTTTCCTGCTTGTTTGAACTCATTAACTAGAGTTGCAATTTCTCTTCCAAGTATATCATAAACTTTTAATGTTGCTTGACTGCCAATTGGTATTTGCCAACTTATTTTAGTGTTAGGGTTAAAAGGATTGGGGAAATTTTGTGATAAAGAATATTTTTTTGGCAGTTGTTCTTTATCTTCAATCCCTGTTACAATCGTCTTTATTGAATCAGTCCAGTAAAGATTTCCACCACTCGAGATCTCGAACTTAAGATTAAAGTAACCAGGGAATGAAGTTGAATCATAGTATATGTTTGCAACTGAATTACATTGCACCCTCTGTCCAGGAAGAATCGATGGTGCTGATTGAGACATCCACGATGTATATGTAACGCAGGGATCATTACAAATTACTTTAATTGATGGGCTGTTCACTTGAGAAATACTTCCAGAATTTTTCAAATAAAATTGAAGTGTATATTTTTT
>CAZUOC010000065.1:0-8021 GCA_964622335.1 uncultured Ignavibacteriaceae bacterium | reverse complement strand
TAAGTTTGTTTTCCTTTATTTCAGGTAAACCATTTTACCGGTAGATGTAAAATTACTACTCGCTAATTTATAATAATAAATTCCGCTTGCATAGTACGAAGCATTAAAATTGACATCGTAATTTCCCCTTATCATATACATGTTTACTAAATCTTCAATTTTTCTTCCAAGTTCATTAAATATCTCCAATCTTGTAAAACCATCTTTGGGTAAGGTAAATCTTATTGTGGTGTTTGGATTAAAGGGATTGGGATAATTCTGATACAATTTAAAATTTGCTGGAATGCTGCCGTGATCATTTACTCCGGTGGTTGATGCCAAACGAATTCTATAAATGCTGTTACCGCCTGTTATGTATAATGTTTTTCGGTCCGCATCTCCCCAGTTGCAATTAGACGGATTACCGGGAACAAATATTGTATCAAGCAAAGTTCCCTCGGGAGAAAATACCCACACTCCTTGTGGACCTGTACAATAAATATTTCCATCAGGATCTGCTTTCATTCCATCTGCATAACCAGTTGGATTTATTCTCCCAAACTCTCTTTTGTCTGTAATTGTAGAATCGTTAACCACATCCCAGATATAAATTATTCTCGCCTGTGAATTGTTAACATAAAGTTTGGTTTCATCAGGAGAGAAACAAATTCCATTCGGCAAATTAAGCGTCGAATCCAAAAGAGTAACATTACCGGAGGGACTTATTCTATAAATACCGGCATAAGGTAATTCCTGGTGCTGACCAAAAGGAATATTAAAAGTCGGATCAGTAAAGAAAATTGCACCATCTGATTTTACCACTACATCGTTAGGGCTGTTAAATCTTTTGCCTTTATATGTTGATGCAAGTGGAGTAATCGTTCCATTAAATTCCTGCCGTGAAACACGGCGCAGTTCCATTTGTGTTAAAATCAATCTTCCCTTGAGATCATAGGTCAACCCGTTTGAACTATCCGAATGTTGCAGATAAGGAGTTAGTGAGCTATCAACAGGTGACCATTGATAAAGTTTATTGGCTTTTATATCGCTGAACAGAAGTCCAAGACTGTCATTCCAAACCGGTCCTTCGGGCTGTAAAAATCCGGTCGCTAAAGGTTCAAGCTTTGCATTATCAGGAACAGGCGATTGTGCATAAGTTAAAGAAACCGCTAAGAGAAAAACAAGAAAATTTAGTCTGATCATTTCTAACCTTAAATTTATTATATAGTATTTGTCTCTGTTTCCGTAGAATTATTTTTCCCAAACATTCATCGTATCTATTTTTTCAATCAGCCTGTCGGCAATCATCTTATCAGCGGCAACACTCGGATGACCATCATTAACATAATATCCCGTATAATTAGGAAAAAAAGTATAATAAACATTTGTGTGACCCATAGAGTTTTCATCTGCAGCAACACATGACGCCTGTTCTTTTATCCATTCAAGATCATTGGGAGCTACGAGAAGAATTTTTGCTCCGGGATATAAACTCATTATAGTAGAAATAAATTCATGATATCTTGATTTAAAGAGAGTGGTGCCTAATGAATCGACCGGACCGGTATACCCTCCCAAACCATTATAATCGTTTAAGCCTAGACAAATAACTACTAAATCAGGAATCCATTTTGAAAAATCCCAGGTAGGATCAGAACAGCAGAAAAGAGTTCTATCAAAATAATCGGGTATATTATTTTTATAATCACCCTGCCAATCGAGTAGCAACCCGATACCTGAACGGCTTGTCATCTGGTACTGTGCATTATAATGTCTTGCAATGATGGAACCGAAACCTTTATACATATTCGAGTAAGAATCGTTAGGTACCTTTCTCGCTTCGGTCCATTCATTTCCCTCGGCACTTGTATATGAATCACCGATAAATTCGATTTTTCTTTTCGGTTTTGGAGGTGGGGGTAGAAGATTTTTCCCGTCGTCTAAAATAAATCCATTAAAAGAATGTTTTTCATTTGGTGTTTCATATCTTTTAGTTAAAAGTATTTTATGATTCCCTTCCGTTAGACCTGTTGCTAAAGTATATGAAGCAAGAGTATTCTTGTTTCCGTGAAATATTGAGATCAGTAAGTCATCTATAAAAACATTGAAATAGCTTGCATTATCATTTACCATTATTCCAATGCTAGTGCCTTCAAATTCTGCAATAATATAAACACCTCCCCAGGAATGCGTCGGGGCTTTCGGATTTGTGAAATCCCACCTTCCATAATATTGAATATTGGAATCATCAGCTGGGATAATTTTCATAGCACTAAATGAATTATTATTCAATGTTGATAATATTATTACAAAAAACAAAAATCTGTAAATCTTTTTCATGATTTTTAAATTTTGAGAAAGAATTCATTCTAAAATTACTTATTAAACAAATGATCTGCAGCCATCGCCAGCAGCATAAAATTAGCTGCGCCGCCGCCCATTACGTATTCAGTTTGCTGCCAGAAATATGGCCACACTTTTAATTCAGGTAAATCTGGACGGATTAAAGCAGTACCGCTGCTTACTCCACCCGGAATATAAGACCATTCATCCCTGTTTACACCATAAGCAACTGTTAAAGAATTAACACCAACACCGGAAGCAAACGAAGACGTATTTTCACCGGGATGAACTCCAAGTATAAAGTTCAAAGCATTAAATACATACTCGGTTGTAAATATTTCGGAAAACCCTAAATGAAAAAATAGTTGTTTAACCCCGAATCCCTGTATTTGCCATCCGGCTCCCCAAATATTTGGTCTGTAAGGAACACCGTAAGGATTTTCTTTTTGAGCTTCAGAAATACGTTGAAAGGCTTCTTTGACACTATTTTCAATCTTACTTGCAAAATCCTTGTTATTTACTTTTTCAGTAACTCTTCCTATCACTTCTGCAAAATCTATAATGTTTTTCGAAATGAAATCCTGGCTGTCAAGAATCAGCTTTTCATATTCTTTTCCTGAGGTGGAAAGATAAAGTTCTGTTGCAGCATTTATTTTATTGCTTACTTCCCTGTGATTATTCTCATCAACTTTTGTGTTGTTAAAGATTTCTTTCGAGATTTTTATACATTTTTCAGATAATTCAGGATTATATCCTTTTAATACTCTGTACGATGCTGCTAAAACCTGTGCAACATAAAGTTCTCTTTGTGGATTTTCTTCTGTGAAAACAAACCTGTCATCTTTCGGTAAAGGTTTATTGAGAATGGGATCGGTTTCATTTTCCTTGTAAATAAGATTATCGGACATTGTAGCTGCATCACCAAGATGAACATATTGCTTAAGAGTTGGAGAGATAATCCCTCTGTATAATCTTCCCATCGATTCGTATCCACCAACAATAGCTAAAATACCATGTTCCAATTGTTGAAGGATATCAGGCTTTCCATCCGGTTTATGAAGCTCAGTTACTCTTGTATCTTCGTTTATAGTTGTTGCATCATAATCATTTTTAAAGAACTCATAAGCAAGAGCAAGTTTGTAAACAGTTCCTGCTTGCGATTCAATTCTTAAATCATAGTCTCCTGCATCATGCCATCCGCCGATATTTATACCCGGAACATGTTCTCCTGATTTATATTTTGTTAGAGTAGAACCGAGCTGAAAATAACCATCGAAGTGATTATAATTTATCGGAGCCATTAAAGCATCGTCCATATGACAAAGCCCATGCCAAACTTTATACCTGTCTTCAACTCTCATGTGACACATTTGCACAGGAAGAAAATATTCTAAAGATGGCTGCCAGACTCCCCTGCTGTAAACATCTTTTTTAATTTCAAAAATGTTAGACTCGATATTCCCATATTTTACTTTATAAAGACCTTCATCTTTTACATTGCTGAAATCAAAACGCAAATATTTATAACGGAGGAAATTTCCCCATTGAACAGGATTAGCATCTTCTTTCACAACAGAAGATTTATCACGATCAATTTTTATTAATTGAATTGGTTCATAATTTTCAGTCAATTTATCTAATTCAATAACAGCGAACTTTACCTGCTTTGGATGATAACCAACCTGAGATACCTGAATAACAGGTTTATATATCCAAGTTGTATCAATTTCAGGAGTGATAATCCATTCAACAGCATTCTTAACTGCCCCCTCAGCAATAGTTGAGCGAAGAACAAACCAGCCGTTGTTGTGTAAACCTCTTCCATCAATTAATTGAAGTTTACTTTTATTGCTTACAAATTTTATCTGCTTCATTTTATTATCTGGACAAACGATAAATTCTTTACCGGAAGCTAAAGAAGTTATTTGCACATTACCATTTTCGTCCGTCAACATCGGTCCGTTTGCCTGGCGTGGAAATATTCCCGGTTTGCCATCCATTAAATATGGATCACCGAAAAAATGTCCGGGGAATAATTCAAGATTAAAACCTACTTTATCTGCCCATTTATCGGGCAAAGGTTTTTCCAGATCAACCGTTAATCTGATGCTGTTTCCAACAGCTTCAGTCTTAACAGTGTATTTAAATATAAGACCAGGATAATCAATTGGGTTAAAGCCTTTCTCTTTGCTTGTATCGGGAAACCATAAGTCAACGGTTATTATTCCTTTTTTCTTATCAGTTTTTCTTTCGCCAACTTTAGGAGTTGGTGCCCATTGCCCCGGAGTTGGTTCAAGACGTACATCACCGTTTGCTGCTACTCGTGAACCGAATTGAATTATTGTTAACCCTCCCTGGTGACCTTCCGGGTAAAAATCATCGAAGAGCATTATGTTTAGGCTTTGAATTTCGTAGTACCCGAAATCATTTATTTTAAGTTGTGCAAAACTCATAATGTTAATGAACAAAAAAAGAAGCGAAATAGAAAACGACTTATTAAGCAAGGGCGAAAAAAAAGAGTTCATCAGAATCAATTTATATTTTGGTAAAAATAAAAAAATAAATTTAAACATTTACCACTGTAGGGACATAGCGCGCTATGTCCCTACATATAATACTTATCCAGTTCCCATTTAAGCGGATTGTTTTGAATATAAGTTTGTATTCTATACAAATCGTTATCATTTCTGATTATGTGTTCATAAAAACGTGACTGCCAAATAAAATCCAGATAACCAATTTATATTAGGTAAAAATAAAAAATACAAAGTAAACAATTTGAACCCTTAGCTTCCAATAAAATAATTTTGAATATATTTATCACTACACTCTTAAAACTATAATGAACAAAATAAAAAAAGATATTTATTTTTTATTTACAACACGTATTTTACGTTTGTTTGCTTACGGGGCACTATCTGTTGTTCTTGTTTTATATTTATCAAATGTGGGACTAAATGATTACCAGATCGGTTTACTTATTACACTTACCTTAATCGGGGATGCGGTTATATCGTTATGGATAACAACCAAAGCAGATTTAATCAGCAGAAAAAAAATGTTGATATTTGGTTCCTTTTTAATGGCAGCGGGGGGAGCCGGATTTCTGTTTACTAATAATTATCTCATATTAATTATAACGGCAACTATCGCTGTAATAAGTCCAACAGGAAAAGAAATCGGTCCATTCCTTTCAATTGAGCAATCTGCTCTTGCACAAATTCTCGAAAGGAAAAACTTAACAAAAGTAATTGCATGGTATAATCTTGCAGGATCATTTGCCGCCGCTTTGGGTGCTTTGTGCACCGGATGGGCGAGTGAAATAATTGTAAACGAAGGTATTTCAATTACAAACTCTTATAAAATAATTATTGCAGGATATGGTTTTACCGGGATAATTATGGGAATACTTTTTTCATTTTTATCAGCTCAAATCGAACCGGGAAAGATTACTGAAAAACAACAGGTTAAAAGAACTCTCGGGCTTCATAAATCAAAGAAGATTGTTTTTAAGCTTAGTTCAATGTTTGCCTTGGATGCCTTTGCCGGAGGATTCATTATCCAGAGTATGATCGCATATTGGTTTTATCTAAAGTTCAATCTGGGTCCGGGCACACTCGGATCAATTTTTTTCGCAACAAATCTTGTTGCAGGAATCTCTGCATTATTTGCCGCAAAGATTGCCAACAAAATTGGTTTACTTAATACTATGGTTTTTACACACTTACCTTCAAATATTTTACTTATTCTAATTCCTTTAATGCCCAGTCTTGGTCTCGCTATTTTTATGCTTGTCCTACGTTTCAGTATTTCACAAATGGATGTGCCCACAAGACAGGCTTTAACAATGATTCTTGTATCGGATGATGAAAGATCGGCTGCTTCAGGAGTATCAACAATTTCACGATCTGTCGGAGCTTCTATTTCTCCAACTCTTTGCGGAATGTTGTTAGCTAATCAATTATTAATAAATTTCCCTTTTTTCCTTGCAGGAGGACTCAAGATCATTTATGATTTCTGGATTTATATCGGTTTTCGAAAAGAAAAATTAGAATAATTTATTAAATAGTAAAGATTACATGTCGTTGAATTTGCTTCGAACATAATTTTTGTTATTATATTAAGAGATTAAACCTGCCTAAAAAAACATATAAGGATATTTATGAAAAAGATTAATCTAAAAACGCTGGAGAGGAAAATCGTTGTAAGGAATTTATGGATGGATGACTATGAGCAGCTTATTAAACTCCAGGCATTGTGCTTCCCCGGGATGCATACATGGACAAAAGAACAGGTAGAAAGTCAACTTGCAATTTTCCCTGAAGGACAAATCTGTATTGAACTGAATAAAAAGATTGTAGCCTCTTCCAGTAGTCTTATTATTGATTTTGATCTTTATGATGAAGGCGATAACTGGAAAAAGTTGAGTGATTCGGGATATATAACAAACCATGATCCGGATGGCGAAACGCTTTATGGAATTGAAATTATGGTTCATCCTAATTACCGTGGATATAAACTTTCAAGAAGACTTTACCGGGCACGCAAAGAACTCGCAATAGAAAAGAATCTTAAAAATATTGTACTTGGTGGAAGGATTCCCGGATATAAAAAATACCAGGAAAAAATGAGTGCCCGTGAATATGTGCAAAGAGTAATGGAAAAAGAATTATATGATCCCGTACTTACTGCGCAGCTTGCAAATGGATTCATCTTAAAAAGAATAATACCGGCATATTTACGAAGTGATGAAGAGTCTGGAGGCAATGCAACTTTACTCGAATGGTCCAATATAGATTATCAGCCGCCCAAAGGGAAAATAATTGTTCCTTCAAAAAAAGTAAGAATTTGTGCTGTACAGTACCAGATGAGAGAGCTTGATAACTTTGATGATTTTGTTCAGCAGTGTGAGTACTTTACCGATGTTGCCTCAGGATATAGAGCCGACTTTGTACTTTACCCTGAAATTTTCACCCTCCAGCTTTTATCTTTTCTTCCAAATGAAAGACCTGGAACAGCTGTACGAAAGCTTGCAGAGTTCACTCCCAAGTATCTCGAATTATTTTCTAACCTTGCAATAAAACACAATGTAAACATAATCGGTGGTTCTCATTTCACCCTGGAAGGCGACTGGCTTTATAACATCGCTTATCTTTTCAGGCGGAATGGAACGATTGAAAAACAATATAAAATTCACATCACGCCAAACGAAAGAAGGTGGTGGGGAGTGAAACCTGGCGATAAAATTGAAGTGTTTGAGACTGACTCAGGAAAAATAAATATCCAGATTTGTTATGATGTAGAGTTTCCAGAATTAAGCAGGATAGCTGTCGCCAAAGGTGCAGAAATAATTTTCGTTCCCTTCTGTACAGATGAGCGTTATGGATACCTTCGTGTTCGTAAATGTGTTGAAGCTCGTTGCATTGAAAACGGTGTTTACGCTGCTATAGCAGGAAACGTTGGAAATCTTCCCTTCGTTGAAAATATGGATATTCAATATGCACAATCAGGAATTTATACACCATCGGATTTTATGTTTGCCCGCGATGCAATTGCTGCAGAATGTACTCCGAATGTTGAAACTGTAGTGATACATGATGTTGATCTTGAGCTCCTTAAAAGGCACCGTTCAAGCGGCAGCACATTAAACTGGTATGACAGAAGACAGGATCTTTATGAAGTTGTATTAAAGAAATAAG
>CAZUOC010000064.1:0-8055 GCA_964622335.1 uncultured Ignavibacteriaceae bacterium | reverse complement strand
AAAGAAACAGAGAGCGTCTTTGTACCGTTAGGAACAACAACGCTTTGCATATCGGATGTTGCAAAATGCAGTTCGACAATTCCTGCATCAATACCTAATCCAAACGCCCATCTAAATCCTTGTCCGCCTCCAGCAGAAAATCCCGATCTTAAATAGGGGAAATAATCCATTGGTTTCCATTCAGCTCCAATTGAAAATCTTGGTTGTAAACTATTTCCAGGCATTTCATTCAATCCCTGGTTATAATCAAATGCAAGTAATAAATTTCCAGGAAACTTTGTTTGTCCCTGCCAAAGTGTTCGTGAAACACCGAACCGAATAGTTGTAGGTAAACTTGTATAGAAATGATCTATCTTTTTACTATCTCCTGTTATAGATTCTTTTGCAGAATCAAGCTGATCCTGGTTGGAAATATCATCAATATAAATGTACCCGAATGAATTAAATTGTGCAGCGTTCTTATCCCATTTTATTGAACCTAAATCTGTTAAAGCTAAAGAGATATTCCAAACACTATTAAGAGTTGCGGCAAAGCCAACATCGAAACCAAATCCTGTCCCGGCAGGCGACGGGAATAAACTAAAATTCGATTGCCTTGATACGGAATCGAAATCATATTTAACTCCCATATTATCCGAAAAAGCAGAGTAACCCGTTACATCGGTTGAGCCTGTTATCTCCGCACTTGAACCTGTTGAAAAAGAAGATGAGTTCTTGCTGGTCCCTACATAAGAATAGCCGTGAACAAGTTTAAGAGTTATTCCTGCCGCAAAGTTATCAAAAAACTTAACTCCGGGTAATTCTCTTGAATAGCTTAACGCATAATTTCTTATCCACCAGCCTTTAATATCACCTTCACTGAGATCGAATTTTTTTCCAACGGGATTACCGGATAAAGCCAGATCAACTAAAGAACCTGGAATATTTACTTTCATTCCTGCAACATCAATAATCGAAAAGGCAAACGCTCCGATTTTATTATTTGGTTTTATACTTACGGAAAATAAATTTGCATTCACCGATGCAAACACCGCTCCCCCGCCGTCGAATAAAGCATTCAGCCTCTCTTTATCCTGTTCGGTCAGATAACGGGCTTCACCATTCACTCCGCCGAAGTAGTAGTTTATATCATTTAAAGAAATAAAATTGGAACCGGTTCCTATAGAAAGTGAAGGTATTGGCAGCAGAGTCGAAAACTGGATCAGGTCATCATTATTAAAAGAAAGATTAGCAGGATTTATTCCTACCGAATATATGCCTGATGTTGTTGCATTGTATGTTTTAGATAAGCTCATGCTTCTTGCATCAACTGCGCCAACCGACCCAAACTGCCCGTATGCAGTCGAGTATAATATCAATAATGTAATAAAAAAGATTATTTTAGATTTCATTTCTCAATACCTCTTCACTTTGAATTTACTCTATACTTTATCGTTCCATACGCTTTCAGCTTTATCCAATCAGAAGGTCTTACTGCAACAATTTGAGGAGGATTTAGATATGCATCTTTTGTTCTGAAGCTAACTGAATAATTTATAAAATATGCTTTCGAAAGAAGCTTAATTTTAGACTCATCAAGACTTATAGCTTTAGGAGGATTTAAATAAGAAGTAGTTACCTCACCATTTTGATCAACATCTGCACCTATGAATGAAATTGAATCACCTTCCCCGGTGTTATTTGTTAGGGTGAAAAGAAAATTATTGTCTTTATCCATAACGTCAATCTTTAGCCATGCCGTAAGAGGTATACCGTTGTCTACCACAAAGTTTACATCAGCCCCCTGACCGTTTTCAATTTCATCTCTGTCAGACTGTGAAATTTCAAGCGAAGACTGTTCGTTTATTGTAGTTTTCTTTATCGCAAGATAGCTTTTTGTAGAAAAATCTGTTTCAAATTTTATCGAATCAAGGTTGGAATAAGTTCCGTCATCATTTTCGGGATTAACAATATATTCTGCTTTAAGAATTACTGAATCGGGAAAATAGGTTACAAATTCATTTATGTTGCTGTTCTCTTCTGTAAATGTCCGGTTGGATGTTCCATTAATAATATTTAAAGTAAAATTCGGATTGCCCTGGGCATCTCTTAAATAAAATTCACTTCCGTCGTTTCTCTTTGCAATTATGTTGAGATCTTTTATGTCAAGATCGACGGGCAAATTAAAAAATGATTTATATGAAGCATTTAAATTCAACTTTGCGTCTCTCAGGAATGTCTTATCCCTGTAATCCTCCGCTTTGTTTACATCAAAAAGATAACTCGAAGTCTGATTTCCAAGAGATTTAGAAAGGATTCTTCCTGTCATATAATGGAAAGACATCCCGGACATCGAAATATCTGAATAAACAACATTTCCCTGCTGTGGAGAAATGGCACGTACAATTAGTCTTATACTATTTCTTAAAGAAGCGGGTTGGTCAGAAGGGATTTCATAAGTGTATCCTTTTATGTCCTCACTAAGAGAATTGGTTTGCCCTGAAGAAACATTGTTATATAATATTATAGGATTCCCATTTTTATCTTTAAATCCCGGCAATTTAATACTGACTGCTACATTCGCCGTTGTAGGATTTGATACTCCAAAGTCAATTGTTCCTTCATCAAATTCGGCACTGTCAACCTCAATCCCTCCGGGAAATCGAACATAAGTGATTGAACTGTCGGAGTCTGATGTAAGAGTCGGAATATTGCTTAGTACCCTGTCACTTATATCTACAAAATCCAAAAGATTATTATTAAGGTAATATTTATCAGATTGAAGAATATATATATCCGACCCGCTTGTGTCAACAGTAATATGATCCTGCGGTTTAATAATATCATCAAGTGTGTATGTTTTATTAATGAGCGGCAGATTAAGATCTGTATCCCATTGGGGAGCAATAAAATCTTTCGGTACATCCATACAACCGGCGAAAATTATAAGCGTCAAAGTTGCAAATAACAGCTTAAATCTTTTCATCTTCATAATTATTTCCTTTTATTTCATATAAACATTTCTGGGATTGTATAGATTGAGTAGTATGTAATATTCTAACAATCCTATCCCGGAATGTTATGAACACTTAACCCTGTTTTCGTTTCTGATTGGGATATTATGGGGGCTAAGAATACAAGATTAAAAAAAGCCAATTTTATACCAAAATTAACTATATAAATCACTCTTTAAGTTTGATAAAGGTAATAGAAAGGGTAAGTATTACAGGAAAGAAATAGTAATTTTTACTAATTTTTTAAGGAATGAAGTCAGTTAACTTTTTCATCTTTACTGACTGGGGTAAAACCAAAGTGCTGGTTTGGAGGTGAGTCCAGTTTGATTTCTCCGAACCGATTTTCAAATTTGTCAATATTATCCTTTAAAGCTTTAAGCAGCATTTTGGCGTGCTGCGGTGTTGTTATAATTCTCGCATGTACTTTAGCTTTAGGCAAACCGGGAACAATTCGTGTAAAGTCTATAACAAATTCGGCGGGCGAATGAGTTATTATAGCCATGTTTGAATAAATACCTTCAGCTTCTTTCTCGCCGAGTTCGATATTTATCTGTTGTCCCTGTGCCTTGTTATTTTGTGCCATTATTCTCGCTACAAAATTATTAAAAACTATTATCTCAAACTATCAGCTTTCTTAAAAGCATTAGTTGCATCATCATCCATTCCTAAAATAGTATATACTCTTCCTAGAAGTTCCCACACCGATGCATCATTTGGTCTCATCTGAGCAATTTTTTCCATATACGGTAAAGCCTTTTGGTACTTTTCCTTATATACCATCGAAGTATCTTCCTTTTCTATGGCAGCTTTGCTCAAAGCAGCTCCCCATTTTATGTATGTAACTCCAAGGTTATAAATTGCATTTTCATAAGTTGAGTCAATTTCTACAGCCTTAAGAAATTGTTCTTCAGCTTCTTCAAACTGTTGCGCACCTAAAAGTAAAACGCCGTAATTGTAACGGTAATATTTATTACCCGGCTCCGTTTCAACACCGGCTTTAAAAACATCCTTAGCAACATCAAGCTTGTTGGCACCAATATAAGAATTTGATAATGTAAGTAGAACTTCCGGGTTATTCGGATAATATTTTCTCCCATCTTCAAGGATTTTTATATTTTGATTAAAAATCTCTACTGCAGCAACTGAATCTGTTTCTCTCTGCTTAACTCCTTTTTGATATAAAATTTCACCGAGATACCTGTAGCCGTCTAATGCATGTTCTTTATCAATTACAACTTTTAAAGGATCGATTGCCTTATCCATATCACCTTCATTCATATAAACGAAAGCAAGGTTTTTATAATTAGCCACCGAATCCGGTTCAATTTTTATTGCTGTTTGAAAACTTTCAGCAGCTTTATCCAGGTAAACCTTGCTAGAATCCTTGTCCTGAGAATTTACTCCTTTTTGGTACTGCTTAACACCACCATTAAAAAGATTAGCCCAATGATATATACGTGATGAATTAATATCTTTTTCAAAATTTTTACTTATAGACAAAGACTTATTAAACGCATCCATCATTTCACCATACTGCCTCTTTTCACCGTAAACATATCCGAGAAGATAATAAGCTTCGTCGTTCTTTGGATTCTTCTGAACTTCTGTTTGAAGCGATTCTATAGCTTTGTCATAGTTTTCCTGTTGTATATAAAGTTTTGCGCTTGTTAATTCAGTTGAACCGCATTGAAACCCCATAAAAGTAAAGCCGATTAACACTAAAATAGAGGTTATAATTTTTAATGACCGCATAGCCAGCTCCGATAAATAAATCTTAATATATTATTAAAGTTAGTATATATGCTTTCGATAGTCAAGAAATGAATTGCACTGAAAACAATAAGAAAAAATATTTTTATGTAAGAAGAATCAGTAAGATTCTAAATTGATTTTACCTCATTAAAAGGATATTTTTAGTTATAAAAAGAGGCTGTTTTTGACATTAGAACAAATAATAAGGGCTGTACCAAAAGTGCTTCTGCACGACCATTTAGACGGTGGTCTGAGACCTCAGACAATAATTAACCTGGCAAAAGACTTACATTATAATAAACTCCCCACTAAAGACCCCAAAGAGCTTGGAGAATGGTTTCATATGGGTGCCAATAAAGGGAATCTGGTTGAGTATCTTCAGGGATTTGAACATACAACTGCCGTAATGCAAACCAAAGATGCGCTTGAACAAGTAGCCTATGAGATGATGGAAGACATGAAAAATGATGGCGTCTGTTATGTTGAAACACGTTTCGCTCCTGTATTCCATACAAACAAAGGACTTTACCCTGAAGATGTTGTTTCTGCAGTCTTGGACGGATTAGAGAAAGGTAAAAAAGATTTCGGTGTAGGCTATGGACTAATTTTATGCGGAATGAGAAACATGAAAAATACTCTCGAGGTTGCCGAACTTGCTGTCAATTTCCGCAGCCAGGGAGTTGTGGGGTTTGATCTTGCAGGTGAAGAAGGTGGATATCCTCCTAAAAAACATGTAGATGCTTTTCAGTTTATACAAAGAGAAAATTTTAATATTACGATTCACGCAGGAGAAGCGTTTGGAAAAGAATCAATCTGGCAGGCTATACAATGGTGCGGCGCTCACCGCATTGGACATGCAACAAGATTAAAGGAAGATATAACATTTGACAATAAAGGTGATGTTGTCGCTTTTGGGGAGCTTGCTCAATACGTTCTAGATAAAAGAATTCCATTGGAAATATGTTTGCTAAGTAATGTTCATACGGGCGCAATTGATAAAATTGAAAACCACCCGTTTGGCGTGTTATTTAAAGAAAAATTCAGAGTTACGATAAACACAGATGACAGGCTGATGAGCGATACAACTATGACCAAAGAATTTCTTACAGCAATAGAATATTTTAACCTTAATCTCGATGAGATTGAAAAGATAACTATTAACTCAATGAAATCTGCGTTCATTCATTACAAGGAAAGATTAGATTTTATATATAACATTATAAAACCTGGTTACCATAAAATCCGGGAAAATATCCTTTCATTAAAAAGTATTCCGGGCGATCATGAAGAAGCTATTCACAAACTATAACTTTGAATTCAATAAAAATGAAATCCGGCTCTTAACTACTTTCTGCAAACAAACCTTAAAACAAACCGAAAACGATAACAGGTTCTTTTCAGAAACTAAAGCTTTTAATTCTATACTAAGTAAACTCAACGACGGCGAGAGTACAATCAGACTAACAAAAGATGAAAGAACGCGCCTGGTCCATCAACTTAAGAATAATACTGAGTACTTAAATAAAAAGTTTAAAAAAAGCTGGTTCATTAAAAAGTGGCTGTATAAATCTTTATATAATCAATATGAAGATTTACTTGAAATCCATTTTAAGGATTAATTATGTTAAGTGAAGCTGAAAAGAGAACTATCAAGGCACCAACAGGCACCCAAATATCCTGTAAGGGTTGGATACAGGAAGCGGCGATGAGAATGCTGATGAACAATCTTAATCCTGAAGTTGCTGAGAAACCCTCTGAGTTGATTATTTATGGGGGCAGCGGTAAAGCAGCAAGAAACTGGAAATGTTATGAAGCTATTGTAAAAACTCTGAAGGACTTAGAAAATGATGAAACATTACTTGTGCAATCGGGGAAACCTGTTAGTGTTTTTAAGACTTATACAAATGCACCAAGAGTTTTAATATCTAATTCTATGCTTGTTCCTAACTGGGCTAACTGGGATGAGTTCAGGCGTCTTGAAGCACTCGGCTTAACAATGTATGGACAAATGACTGCCGGAAGTTGGATTTATATTGGAACGCAAGGAATTTTACAAGGAACTTATGAAACGTTTGCTGAATGCGGAAGAAAATATTTTAGCTCAGATTTAAAAGGTAAATTCCTTCTTACAGCAGGACTGGGAGGAATGGGCGGCGCTCAACCTCTTGCGGCTACTATGAACGGTGCAGCATTTCTTGGTGTTGAAGTAAACGAAGAACGTGCAAAAAAGAGAATTGGTACCGGATACCTAGATATAATCTCTTATGCTCTTGATGATGCACTTGAAAAAGTTTTAAAAGCAAAAGATGAAGGAAAAGCTTTTTCGGTTGGATTGATTGGAAACGCAGGAGAAATCTTACCTGAAATTTTAAATAGGAATATTTTTCCTGATATTCTTACAGATCAAACTTCTGCACACGATACACTTAACGGTTATGTACCGATGGGAATGAGCTTTAAAGATTCTCTTAACTTAAGAAAAGGAAATCCTGACGAATATATAAAGCTCTCTAAAAAAACTATTGTTCAGCATGTTAAAGCAATGCTGGAATTTAAGAAAAGAGGTTCAATAGTTTTTGACTACGGAAATAATATTCGCGGCGAAGCAAAAGAGAATGGTGTTGAAAATGCTTTTGATATTCCCGGTTTTGTTCCTGAATTTATAAGACCTTTATTTTGTGACGGCAAAGGTCCTTTCAGATGGGCTGCACTTTCCGGAGATCCAAATGATATTTATGTTACTGACCAAGCAATAAAAGAAACATTTCCTGAGAATAAAGCTTTATGTAACTGGATAGACCTGGCTCAGAAGAAAGTACATTTCCAGGGATTACCTTCCAGGATTTGCTGGCTTGGGTATGGAGAGAGAGCAAAGATGGGAAAGATATTTAATAACCTTGTTACATCTGGAAAAATAAAAGCACCAATTGTAATAGGAAGAGACCATCTCGATTGCGGTTCCGTCGCTTCTCCAAACAGGGAAACAGAAAGCATGAAAGACGGCAGCGATGCAATAGCTGATTGGCCAATACTTAATGCATTGTTAAACGCTGTCGGAGGTGCGAGCTGGGTTTCTGTTCATCACGGCGGCGGCGTGGGAATAGGAAAATCTATTCACGCAGGAATGGTTATAGTTGCCGATGGAACCAAAGAAGCAGAAGAAAGACTTGAACGTGTGCTTACTTATGATCCGGGGATGGGTATTGTAAGACATGCAGATGCCGGTTATGATAAAGCAATTAATAACGCCAAAACAATGGGCGTAAAAATCCCAATGTTAAACAATTAAGGTGTAATAAAATGAAAGTAT
>CAZUOC010000063.1:0-8065 GCA_964622335.1 uncultured Ignavibacteriaceae bacterium | reverse complement strand
ATATCGTAAACCTTAATTATAACTTGAGATGAAACTGGAACAGAGTATCTTACTTTTGTACTAGGATTAAATGGATTGGGATAGTTCTGTGAAAGCGAATATGAAACAGGTTTAAGAGGTGAAACATTTTCTTCAATTCCAACAAGTGGTCCACTTTCATAAGCACCCATATCAGGCATTGTGCTAGGTGGATTTGGACGTGGATTGCCTTCAAGATCAGTTAATGGACAATAATACCAGGTTCCAGCAATTTCTTGTGAGTCAATTCCAGCAGCAATGCAAGGACTTGATTCCTGAAGATGGAAATCATTATTCAATGTATCTGCAAATAGCGGATCTGAGTCAATATTTCCATTACCCCAATTAACAATTGATAGCGAATCAGAAACCGAGATTGAATCAATCCCATATTGTATATCATTATAATTCATACGAAGCACACATTCAGTAGTATCAGTTATTGCAAGCAAAGAAATTTGATCTGGATAATTACCCCAGAAAATGTTATTGGTTACAGTTGAAATTCCTCCTCGTCGCAGATGTATTCCTCCTCCACTGGAAGAGCTGTTGTTAGCAAACGTACAGTTCATAACATTAACCTCAGAACTGTAGCTTATCCCGACTCCACCTGAAGTTCCACTTCTAGCGTGATTATTTGTGAACAAACAGTTAAATAATTGTCCTTTGCTATGGAAATTAAAAGTGCAAACCGCAGTATGTTGGGTGGCTATATTACCTATAAATTTAGAATTCGAAATTATGAAATTTTTAACGTTTCTTATTCTCAATGCACCCACACGTTGAGCGGTATTATTAATAAAATCACATCTGTCTATTTTAACACTAAGAAGTGTATTCTCTGAGTTTAATTGATCTATTTCAAGAGCTCCTCTATATAGCGACGAATTTTCACTAAAGCTTGAGTTCAATAATTCAAACTTATATGGATTTATGTATAATACCGTGTCTATTTGATACTGGATTCCACCGCCATTATCGCTAGCTTCATTTTCTGAAAACAAGCAGCTATCAATTTGTAATGAAGAGCAAAAAGCATCAATGCCACCTCCCCAAATTGATGAATTTTGTAGAAATGATACGCCAATTAACTCCGCATCACTAAAACCTATATTTAATGCACCACCATGCTCAGATGAGTTATCACTAAATATGCAATCCCGTAAATCTAGTTCGCAAAAGCTGCTATTAATTCCTCCTCCCCACATAGCTGAGTTTTGTGTGAAACTTGAGTTATTAATATCACTCGAACCTAAAACTAAAAATATCGCACCACCATTATAAGTTGATGAATTTTGTTTGAAGTCCGTATTACCGATGATTACTGTACTGGAATCACAATATACAGCACCACCACTTAATGAAGCCGAATCTTGATTGAACTCGCAATCATTCACTTGCAAATTGCAATGCCATGCAAAAATTCCACCACCGGAATTACCGGATGTATCTCTCTCAAAAGAAGTATTAGTAATATTAATTGTGCTGGAGTCTGAATGAATACCTCCGCCGAAAATTGCAGCCTTATCGTCTCTTATATTACAATTATTAATAAATAATTCTGAGCTATAAATTTCCATAGCACCGCCATAAATAGAAGCGGTGTCTTTTTCGAAATCTGTATTATTAATATTAACTGTACTAGAATTTGAGCTTAATCCTCCACCTAATTCAAATGATCCATTATCACTAAAAATGCAACTGTCTACTTGCAGTTCACATTCTATCACGCCAACTCCCCCTCCCCAGTTAGCAATATTATTTTTAACTGTAACTGAGTTAAGTGTTGTATTTGTAGTTTGCCAGCATATTATACCGCCGCCGCTGCTCCCTGCAGTATTATTAGAAATATCGTCACCGTAAAATTCAGAATTAGATATTCCACCTATCCAAATTCCACCGCCGCCTACATCCGCAGTATTAAAAACAATTTTATTATTAATAAAAACAGGATCTGATTCCCAAATCTGAATTCCCCCGCCGTCCCAAGCATGGTTATAAGAGATTTCATTATTGTCTAAAATTACATTAGCAACTTGCAGACATAAACCTCCACCAGAAGGAGAATTTAAACCACCAGCACTGTTATTCCTAATCACACAATTGGATATCAATACTTTATCAAAATTAGAGACGAAGATTGCACCACCTGAATTGTTGGGTTGGCTCGAACCGACTGCTTTTCCATATTGAAGTGTACAATAAATAATTTTGGAAGTATCATTATCCAAAGGAGTATCAATAAATTGAATTCCATTCCATCCTCCAAGAGTTGTATCGGAATTGTGAAAACCGGTTGTATCATTTACATTAAAAGTAACTGGACTGGATTCATTACCTATCGCTAATAATCTTCCCTGTACATTTAAGGCATAGTAACCTTCAAAGATAACAGAAACACCTGGCTCAATAGTAAGTGTAGAATCATCGGGTATTGTAATATCTCCTTGAATGTAAAATGGTGATCCATTAATTCCCCACCTTCCATATGCAAGTCCAGGAGAAATATATGTTTTGGGAGAATAATCCAAGTTACCTTCGCTTGGATTCACTGTAAACGCAAATTCACTAAAACCAGTCGAGATTTCCCAATCCCCGCTCCTTGATTGAGCATCAATTCTGCCTAATCCGCTTAGTAAGAATAGAACTAACATTACAATAAACATTAGCTGCAGCTGTTTCTGGGTATTCATGGTTTTTCTCCTTTCTTAACTCAAACCACTTGTACCTTAGCTATAGGGTATTATTTAAATTTACATCATGGAGGGAAACATTATATTCTGGAAGGAATTTTAAGAGTAACAACATTCTATACTTTTCCCTCAGGAATAAATTTTTCTTATAAACTTGAAAATATTATTTGTTAGAAGCAACTATTCTTGATGAATGGATATTGTTGATAAATGGCAAGTAAAAACCTGACTGTTCAAACTTTTTACCATAATTCAGGAAAAATGATATATTATCCTTGTAACTATCGGTTTCAGTTTGAGAGTGGATAAAGGTTAAAAATATTAGTTCAATAAGAAGAAATCGAATAAGTAAACGCAATACCATACGTACTAATTATCAAGTCAAAGTTGGATTGGACAACAATTTTAAGCTATTGAATTGTGCAAGCACTTACAATATCTGGAATTCTCAGATAGCTATTCGCTGGCATCGAGCGTTACACTGGTTGCGAGCGTTGAGTGTTAATCAAAAAACAATCTTAGGTAGTGTCCTAAAATAGAGTAGTAAGGAGCAACCTATTTTTTCTAACAAAAGGGCACTACCCTATTCCTTTCATAAGTATCATTTTTTTTGTTTGAATAAAATACTAGCTTGTATCTTATACAAAAATTCACCGCTTGGCAACCCACTCGCATTCTACCAAAAGGATTTTAAGTGATGTTATCACCTACAGCGTTGCTTATAAAAAAAGGTATAAAATTAGTTCTTCAGACAAAGTAGTTTCCATCCGTTTATCATTCCATAAAACCAATTAATAAGTTTACAACTAATCACAATAAAGCTTTTCATATAATTAAGCATAGATAACTGCAATAAAAAAAATAAAAAGTATGAAAAATTTTTCGTTACTACTTCTTTTTCCTTTTTTTTCTTTCCAACACTTATTTCCAGCTAACGATAACACTTCTCAAAAACAAATTGTTGCTGTAAGAACATATAATCAAATTGTAGTAGATGGACGTTTAACAGAACAAGTTTGGCAGAGACCCAGTAACACCGAATTAGAACAGCAGGATCCCGATCAGGGTTTAAGACCTTCACAAAATTCAGAATTCTGGATGGCGTATGATGATGAGGCAATCTACTTTGCTGCTAAATATTACGATACCAATCCAGATTCGATTATGGCAAGACTTGTGCGACGGGATTTTATCTGGGGGGATCCTTCAGACGGTTGTGTTTTGTATCTCGATTCCTACAATGATAACAGAAGTGGTTATTTTTTCTATGTTTCTGCTGCTGGAACGCTTGCAGACGGTTTAATAGAAAATGATGTAAAACAACCCAATGATCTGTCTTGGGATGCTGTGTGGGAAGGTGTGCCTTACATTGATGATGATGGTTGGTCTATCGAAATGAGAATCCCCTATTCACAGCTTCGGTTTAATGAAGGAGACAAGCAGGTGTGGGGAATCAACGTTGAACGCTTTATCAGCCGTAGATTTGAGACGGATATGTTGGCTTATACACCAAGGAATGAGAGTGGATTTGCATCGCGATTTCCCGATTTAATTGGTATCGAAGGAATTATCCCCTCTGAAAGAATTGAATTATTACCCTATGTAACAGGTAAAGCAGAGTATATAAGAAATGTCTCAGGTGATCCTTTTAATTCAGGTCATGAATATCGACCAGGCCTGGGACTGGATGTCAGAGCTGGTCTTGGAAACAGTCTAACCCTCAATGGAACAATAAATCCGGATTTTGGACAGGTTGAAGTAGACCCTGCAATTGTGAATCTTACTGATGTAGAATATTCCTTCGAGGAGAAACGTCCATTCTTTACTGAGGGAGTGAGCATTTACCGTTTTGGTAGAGGAGGAACCAATAATAATGTTTCTTTTAACTGGCCCGGCACAAATATTTTTTATAGTAGAAGAATAGGCAGACCTCCGCAAAGAAACCTCCCTGACTATGATTATGCAGATATTCCCAATGGTACTCATATTCTTGGAGCTACTAAAATTTCAGGTCAGGTTTATGATAACTGGAAAATAGGAACTATTCATGCACTTACACAGCGTGAATTTGCTGATATTGAACTTAATGGAAAACGATCTCAGGTAGAAATTGAGCCTTTAACTTATTACAGTATTCTTAGAGCGCAAAGAGATTTTAATTCCGGTGACCAAGGTATTGGTTTTCTCTCAACGTTTACTAATCGTTTCTTTAGTGATCAAGCACTTAGAAGTTTAATAAATAAAAATGCTTTTGTTTTTGCTACTGATGGATGGACTTTTTTAGATAATGAAAATACTTATGTACTTACCGGTTGGGCTGCACTATCGAATGTTAGCGGTAACCGGGAAAGGATGATCGCTCTTCAACGTAGTCCTTTACATTATTTCCAACGTCCTGATGCAAGCAATATTTCAATTGATAGCTCGGCAACTTCTTTAACAGGATACAGCGGACGTCTTATGATTAATAAAAATCGTGGAAGGTGGGTATTTAATACGGCTGTAGGATTTATTAGCCCAAAATTTGAAGTCAATGATCTTGGATTTGGTTCATATAGTGATCTTATTAATGCTCATGTTTTTACAGGTTACAGATGGAATGATCCAACCGATTTTTATTTTAATGCGGGAGTTTTTGCTGCTACTTTTATAAGCTACGATTTTGGAGGTAATAAGACATCACAAGGTTATTGGCTGGACAGTTTTCTTACTCTTCGGGATTTCTATGGTGGAGAAGTTTCATTTACATATAATCCATCTACTCTTAATGCGCGCCGAACAAGAGGTGGACCACTGACATTAAATCCCGAAAGTAAATCGGTGAGTATTAATTTATACACCGACAATCGTGTTTGGTGGGTTCTTTCTCTGGGAGGAAATGCTGATTTTAGTGTTGATGAAAACTCACATTCAATTAATGCAACACTTGAATTTAAAGCTCTTCCGACTTTAACGGTATCTTTGGGTCCGGAGTTTTCAAAAAATATTTATGAGACACAATGGGTTAATAATTTCAGTGATGCCACTGCTACCGAAACGTATGGCGAGAGATATGTTTTCGCACATCTTAATCAGAACACATTTTCAACAAAACATACGTGCTGACTGGATCATCAGTCCTAAATTGAGTTTCCAGGTTTACATACAACCCTTTATTGCCTCAGGTAAATACAGCAACTTCAAATATCTCTCCACATCCAAATCGTATGATTATGTAAAGTATGGAGAAAACGGATCAACAATAGGGCAAACAATTTCTTCTGGTGGAGATGTTTCATATATTCTTGATTCTGACGGAGATGGTTCTTCAGAACCAAGAACCATAACCAATCCTGACTTCAACTATATCTCTCTACGTGGTAATGCTGTGTTTAGGTGGGAGTACTTACCTGGTTCAACTCTCTATTTAGTCTGGACACAAAGCAGAGAAGATGTTGATCCGAATGGAGATTTTAGATTTGGACGATCCCTGAATAGTCTTTTTCGTATCAAGCCTGATAACATTTTTATGTTAAAGTTGACTTATTGGCTATAAATATTATTATTGCCATTTCATAATTAAGAAATGCTACCTCCCTGCTAGCCAGCAGGATTTCATTAAAAGTTAGATAAATTCACGTAACTTGTTGTTATTTTACTAGTTCCAGTTTATCAAGTTCTTTTGTAATAAATGATATTTCATTAGAACTTAATTTAACATCTGCTGCCTTTGCATTTTCTTTTGCCTGTTTAGGATTACGTGCACCAACAAGAGCTATAGTTATTCCGGGTTGTTCTACAGTCCATCGAATAATCAGTTGAGCAAGTGTAATATTTTTATCATCGGCTATTGGTTTAATCTTATCAAGAAAAGCGTTTGACCGTTTAACATTCTCATCTCTAAAATAAAATGAGTCGTTTCTAAGATCACCTTCCGGAAATTTGTGACCCGGTTTCATTTTACCTGTAAGCAATCCTAATTGCAAAGGGCTGTAAACTAAAATTGATTTTTTATTTTCAATCAAATAAGGAACTAATTCGCTTTCAATTTTTCTTCTCAGCATGCTGTAAGGAACCTGGTCGGATAAAAGTGTAATATATTTTTCTGCTTCTGCCATCTGATCTTTATCATAATTGCAGACACCAGCATATCTCACTTTTCCATCCTTTATAAGTTTGTTAATTGCTTCCATTGTTTCCTGGATTGGTGTTGTGGGATCAGCCCAATGGATCTGATATAAATCAATATAATCTGTTCCAAGCCGGCGTAAACTTTCTTCACATTCTTTTACGATGCTTTCCTTTGACGCATACCTGTGCATATTTATTGGTTTACCGTTGATGTCAATGCTTTTAAAATAAAACTCCCCTTTATCCGTGTCCCAGCGTAAACCATATTTTGTCAAAATTTGTATTTTATCGCGGGGTATTGTTTTTATTGCTTCACCAACGATTTCCTCACTTTTTCCCTGTCCGTAAGCAGGAGCAGTATCAATTGAAGTTATGCCTGAATCGAATGCAGTACGGATAGCATTAACTGCATCTGAGCGATCTGTTCCACCCCACATCCAGCCACCTGCAGCCCAGGCGCCGAAAGTTACAACAGATATACTCAAATCCGAATTACTTAATTTTCTGTATTCCATATAAAATTTTTCCCTGGTTTAATGTTAATTGATGACTTAATGAGTTAAGAAATTATATCTAAAATATTTTGGTAATGAGGGATAATGGGAAAGCAGTAAAAAGAAATAGTTCATATCAAAATTTGCAACGTAAACTATTTTACATAAACAGGTATGTTCTCAAGTAATTGATTCAATTCCACTCATTAAGTTCATCTTAATAATTTCCCGGTTAATAATTCACCGGGAACATCCTATATAAAAATATTTTGTTATTTATCTTTATTCTTTCCAAGATCGTGCATCTGAGTTAAAATGCCGCACATTTTTTTAACCTGCTCATCTGAATCAAATTGTACTGCTTGCTTAATGGCATGTACTCCTCTTTCATCTCCAATCTTATAAAGCGACAGAGCAGCCATAATTCTGACAGATGCAGAGGTATCTGACCGGAGAATTTCCATTAAAGGAATAACTGCCTTTTCAGACTTCATTTCACCTAAATAATAAGCTGAACTAGCCCTTAGCCCAGAATTGTCAGATTTAACTCCAATCCAATAATTTAACTCACTCTCTGTACTATTTGGCATAACTTTATTCGAATCCTGTGGGTACGATAAAGTTGTACAGAATAATGATAAGACAAGAATCTTGTAACTCAGTCGCATAAATTTCTCTAAAATAATTATTAATTTACTGAAGTTACGCAAAAGACATAATCTTTAATTTCCAGTTAAAATTTTTAGGAAT
>CAZUOC010000062.1:0-8093 GCA_964622335.1 uncultured Ignavibacteriaceae bacterium | reverse complement strand
AATTGATTTTTTATCCGGAGATAAAACCGGAGAGGAATTATTTGCGTCAATATAAGTGACGTATTCTATTTTATTGTTATTAAGATTATAACTAAAAATATTGTATTTCTTTTCGAACTCCCCGGCTGTGCGATCTGATGAAAATAAAATTTGACTATCTAATCCGAAAGAAGGATCGCGGTCATCATAATAATCATTTGTAAGTCTTCTTATGTAGTCATCATTAATATTAATTGTAAAAATATCACTGAATCCTTTTTGATCGACTGCCTGGAAGACAATTTTCTTCCCGTCTCTAGAAAACTTGGGGGAATTAATATTAATGAGATAGTCATACTGAAAAGTTTTTATTATTTCATTTCTTGAAATCGAAAATAAATGAATAGCATCAGTTGAACCCTTTTTAGTTACAAAAGTAATAAGCCCTTCTTTAGAAACATCGATTGAAGATTGGAACAAATGGAATGCTTCCAGTTCTTCAGATTTTTCTCCCTGTATTACAAGTTCAACATTATCATCCGGCTCCCCATCCTCATTCAGTTCAAATCTGTATAATGAAGAATAACCATTTCTGTTGGCAACAAAATAAATATACTTCTTGTTATTTTCTTCATAGTAAACGGGTGAGAAGTTAAAACCTTTTTTTGTCAGTTTCGTCGAGGCGTTTTCAATAGGAGTGTTATCTTCAATCAATGGATAATATTTTTTCTTAAGATAGAATGTCCATTCTCTATCGATCTTCTCAATTTTCTTTCCTAAATTGTACTCAATCACTTTTGTGAATCTTGAAAACATCCAGAAATTTTCAAGCATAAGAGGAATTTTTTCTTTACCATATTTCTCTTCGACAAACTCAAGAAAATTTTGTCCTTCTTTGTACATTAGGAAAGTGCCGTAAATGCTATTCATATCTTCAAGCCCAACAAAATAATTATTTAAAACAGCATCACGCATAACCATTTCTGCCTGTGCATCAACATCCGTCGACATGTACTCAGCCAGACCTTCAACAAACCATAACGGTGGATAAATATCGGTAGGTTCACGGTGATCAGCTAAAACTCTATAAAGTTTGTTCGACATGAAGACGTGAGTCAGTTCGTGTCTAATTACATGTTTAAAATCATGTAATGAGCCTGTAAAGGGAATAACGACTCTCCCTTTAAGGAATTCAAAAAAACCACCAACTCCCTCCGGAATAAAACCCGGAGTTGTGTTTGTCCTTTGAAAGTGAATGTGTGTATTATAAAATATCAGAGGGATTCTTCTTGTAACAACATTGTTCATCCTTACCTTTAATTCACTGTAAGCTTCTTCAGCATAACTTGCTCCGATCTCTGCAATGTTTACTATCTCACCATAATAATAAATATCGAAATGGTCGGTCTTGAGAATTTTCCATTCAAATTGTTCATACTGAACTTTGTTTCTTCCAAAATAGTAGAACTGGGAAAATGTAAGCTGGCTGAAAACCAGTACAAAAAAGAATGTAATTTTGTATAGATTATTCACAGTCAATAATGGGTAATTTTTTGCCTTCCTGTTCTAAAGGCAAGAAGAGACACTTTAAGATAATCTTTCTTTAAGAAGATCGATATTTCTTATCTCCGAAGGATCGTAGCCTCTGAGAACAGCCGTGTAGTAAGTTATCCAATCACACAAAAAAATCAAATCCATTAATCTTATCTTAAAGGACTTTTCCTTACTTTCAAGGTTTATTACTCCGGCTTTACTTTGAGAAAAAAGCTCGTTTACAATATCAAATCTCCTTTTAATCCTTGCTGGATATTCTTTATCAATTATATTTATAACTTTTGCCTGGAATTGTTTTTCCTCGAAAGATTCCCATCCAACAATTTCGTTGTGATTCATTTCAGGAAGAACATTGTGAAAAGCCAATGATTTTGAGTTCTCATTAAACTGACTTTTTAACCTATAACCTATAGAGGATGTAATTCCCTCGGCAGAATAAATTACAGGAATATAACCGAGAATTTCTTCAGCATAATTCAAAGCAGGATTTTTCTCTTTAGAATATAGCCTGGCTTTATCTTTATAAAGTTTAATTATTGAATTTACTAACCCCGGTTTTACATTTAATATTTTAAGCTTACTCAAGACTTTCAAAAGTGAAAAGAAACTTAATCCCAATGCATATCTTGGATGAAAACCGGGTAATATTTTTACCACCGGGACTCTATTTTTCTTTGCAAGTGCTTCTATTTTACCGCCGGTAGTTATGCAAACAATTCTACATTTTGTTTTAAGTGCGGATTTAAAAACGGAAATCGTTTCTTCAGTATTTCCGGAATAAGAAGAAACAACTAACAACGAATTTTTATTAATAAAACCAGGTAAAATATAAGACCGGTTTACTATAAAAGGAATATCTAATTCATCCTTGAAAAAATTAACAAAAAGATCTGCACTAATAGCAGAACCACCCATTCCCGATACAACTACCGAATCAATTCCTTTCTTTTTAATTGAACCAAGATCGACTTTATTATTCCATGCAAATTCTATTTGTTTATATGTTTTTTTAAGAACATCAAACTGGTTTGAAGAATCATATTTTTCTATAATTTCTGAGATTTTCATTTATTTCCCTTTAGAAATGAATTGTTAATTTATAAACGATTGAAACAACATCTTCCATTTTCCATTTAACATCTTCCATCTAAATAATCTGTCTTGTTCTTGTAATTGAATGATCCTTAAAGAATTTTTCAATCAGATGTATAACTTCAGTTTCATTAGTACAATTAAGACAATCCTGCGCAAGTTGTTTAGCATGTTCATAATTCAAATACCTTATTATTCTCTTGGCATACGGAATTGTTGCAGGTGACATACTAAGAGATGTAGCCCCCAAACCAACAAGAAGTGGAATTGCAAGAGTATCTGCAGCCATCTCTCCACAAAAACTGACTTCTTTTTTAGATTCTTTAGCTGCTGTAAGTATGTGATAAATTGTTCTTAAAACCGCAGGACTAAATTCCTGGTACAAATCTGAAACAAGGTCATTTCCCCTGTCAACAGCCATTAAGTATTGGATCAAATCGTTGGTACCGATGCTTAAAAAATCAACTTCTTTAGAAAGCTCTTTGGTCATGACAGCAGCAGCAGGCACCTCCACCATAATTCCAACAGTAAAATGTTTGTCGTAAGCACAATTTTCTTTTTTTAGTTCTTCCTTACATTCTTGAATAATTGCTTTGGCATGTTTTATTTCCATAATTGTAGTAACCATCGGAAGCATAAAACGTATATTTTTGTTATGGCTAGCTTTTAATACAGCTCGTATTTGCGTTTTAAACAAAGCCGGGTTTTCTAAAAGAAGTCTTATTCCTCTTAAACCAAGGAAAGGATTTGCTTCATTTATTTCGAGCAGCCGGAATTTGTCTCCGCCTATATCGAACGCACGAATAGTAAGTATATTGGGATAAATTCTTGATGAAAGATTTGAATATATTTTTACCTGTTCATCTTCTGTCGGGAATTCATTTAACTCTTCCAGGATTTGCTCGGTTCTGTAAAGACCAATACCATTAGCGCCGCTTGTAACAACAATATCTATCTCGCCGGAAACATCAACGTTTGCATAAAGCAATATTTCTCTTCCATCCTTTGTTAAAGCCGGCTTGTCCTTAAATTCTTCCAGACCTTTTTGGAGTTCAACAAGATGCTCAAATTTCGAAGTAAAGAATTCATTTTGTTCTTTTGTAGGATTTATTAAAACATAACCATGAAAACCATCGACTACTATCGTATCATTTTCTTTTACATGTTTTGTAATATCATGAGTTCCAACAACAGCGGGTATATTTAACGAACGCGAAATAATAGCAGCATGTGAAGTTAACCCACCATGATCAGTAACAAAGCCTTTAACGTTGCTACGCGAAAGCAGCAAGGTATCCGCAGGTGTAAGCACATCGCTTACTACTATGGCATCCTTCGTTATCCTGGATTGCCATCTTTTTTTCTGAAGATTACGGATTATCCTGTTTTTAATATCATCAATATCATGCGCCCGTTCATTAATATAAGTTTCTCTCGAATGCTTCATTAAATCCTGGTATTTCGTAATCTCGTCAAATACAACGTACTCAGGCTGTCTCTTCTCTTTTTCAATCCTTTCTTCGATGGATTTCAGCAAAACCGGATCATCAAGTATCATTAATTGAGCTTCAAATATTGCTGCTCTCGTTGCATCCATTTTCTCCCGTGCTATTGAAAAAACTTTTGTCAACTCTTTCTTTGACTGTCTTAAAGCCTCTTCAAGATTACGTTTTGCTTCTTCGACATCCGTTACTTCTCCATCACTTATTTCAAGTTTTTCTTTTGTAAAAAGATATACCTTACCGACAACTATTCCGGGAGCAGCGGCTATCCCATGTATTTTGTTATCAGCATCCTTATATATTTGTTTAAAAGTTTTCATGGTTCGTCAAAACCTCTCTCAAAAAAATCGGTTATTTCATCACTAGCCTTTTGTTCATCTTCTCCATCAAAAGTTAAAACCAATTCGGAGCCCATTTCTGCTGCTAAGGTCATTACACCTATTATACTTTTGCCATTAATGTTCAATCCATCTTTCGAAATAAAAAATTCACATTTATATTTCGAAGCCAGCTTCACTATTGTAGCCGCAGGTCTGGTGTGCAATCCTGCCTTATTCCTTATCTTAATTATTTTTTCTATCATTATTTAATTCTCTTTATAAGGGAATCTGCCAGCCAACTAAAGATTTTCCGGTCCTCATCTTTCCTTAAAAATTTTAAAGTACGTAACGCTCTGTTAGTGTATAGTTTTATTCCTGCCTTAGCATCATCAACTACTCCGAGCCTTTCATATATGTTCTTGTATATATTTACCTGATCCGGCTTAATACCATTATTTTTCATAACGTTAACCAGTTTTTTCTTATCGTTACCTTTGGCATTTGAAAGTGCTTCAATAAATAAAAAAGTTTTCTTACCTTCAATCAAGTCACCGCCTACTTTTTTTCCGAATTCTTTTTCATTACCCAAAATATCCAATAAATCGTCCTGTATCTGGAAAGCAATACCTATGTTTTTTCCAAACAAAGATACAGCTTTAATTTCTTTGGCGGAACCTCCCCCAAGCAAAGCGCCAATAGTACAGCACATTTCAGACATAGCGGCAGTTTTTTTCATTATCATTAATTTATATTCATTAATGGTTACATTATTCCTGGTTTCAAAATCTTTATCAAGGCTTTGTCCTTCACAAACTTCAATAAGTCCTTTGGTAAAAGCTGAAATAACCTCTTTGGTCTTTCCATCACAGTCTTTTAGAAGATATTCGTATGCAACCGCCAACAAACTATCTCCGGCAAGAATTGCAGTGCTATCATCATATTTTTTGTGTAAAGTAAGCAAGCCGCGTCTTTTATCGGCATTGTCCATTATATCATCATGAACGAGAGTAAAATTATGCAAAAGTTCCACAGCAGCAGAAGCATTATAAACATCGCTAAAACTGCCGCCGACTGCTTTAGCAGATAAAAGAACAAGTAATGGTCTTAGCCTTTTTCCACCGCTACTAAGGATATAATTAACAGGTTCATAAAGAGAATCCGGCTTTCTGTTTTTAAAAGCTCTAACTAAAATCTTTTCGACTTTTTTTCTTTCTCTTTTATAAAGAGAGAAAAAACCTTGCTGATTCAATAAAGTTTTTCCTTTTCAATAATTTTATTTTTTCTTAATTCCTGTAAAGAAGCAGAACCAGTCAGGTACATAATTTTGCGAACTGTATCAAACCATTGATTAACCAATTTTACGACTCCTTCGGCACCATTTCTATTTAATTCCTGTAAGATAATTCTTGCGGAAGCTACTATATCAGCACCCAGAGCTAAAGCTTTTGCAGCTTCAACTCCGGAATTAATACCGCCTGAACCAATAAGGGTAAATTTATGTTTATTCTTTAAATGATAAACCTCTTTAATACAATATAAAGTTGGTAAACCCCAGTCCCAGAATTCATGTTCTGTATTACCGTTGTTTCTTAAAATCTCAACACCTGTCCACGAAGTACCTCCTGCTCCCGCTACATCGATTCCAATAACTCCTGCATCTAAAAGTTTTTTTGCCACTAATCTTGAAATCCCGGAACCTACTTCTTTAACAAGTAGTGGAACGCTTAAAAACTTCTCAAGCTTGCTAATATTTTTTAGTAGTCCTTTTTGAAGAACGTCACCCTCAGGCTGCATTAATTCCTGTGCAGGATTCAGATGAATAACCATTGCATCGGCTTCAATCAAATCAACAAGATACTGCACATCTTTGAAATTTTTCATCCCTGCAATTTGTGCAGCGCCAATATTACCAAGGATCGGAATACCGTGAGCATTTTGTCTTATAACTTTATATGTATTGTGGTAAGATATATTCTCAAGAGCCTGCCGCTGGCTGCCAACTCCAAGGGCAATATTCAATTCATTGGCTGCGACAGAAAGTTTGGCATTTATACTTTCGGATGCATCAATCCCTCCTGTCATGCAGGAAATAAGAAAGGGATAACTTATTTTCTTCTTAATGAATTTTGTCTCAAACTTTATTTTGGTTATATCAACTTCTGAAATCGCATAGTGAAGAAAATCATATTTCTCAAAGCCAGAGGTTTTATTTTTAAATGAAACTGCATCGGTAAGGCATAATTCGAGATGCTCTTTTTTCCTTCTGGATGTCACAGAATCATTGGGTGGCATTCGTTTCTTTTAAGTTATTGAAATATACAAATTCAAAATATTAAAAATTAAGAAAAGATTCTTTGTCTCCCATCATTTCACAAATTCTATGAACTCGGTCTCATTCAGGAATAATTTATCAACCCTGACTTTCCCTCTCAGTGAGTTCGTCAATATAATTTCATCAGCTATGAGCAGATCGTCTTTGTATAACACTTCTTCTTTGATGTTAATATTTGTGTGGAGCCAATGTTTCCTATAAACGCCGGGAAGAATCCCACTCGATAAAGGCGGTGTGTAAAGGATCCTGTTTTTGCTGATAAAAATATTCGTTATTGCTCCTTCCACAATCTGCCGCTTTTCATTGATGAAGATCACATCGAAAAAACCTTCCTCCAGATATTTTTTGTGTTCACTATTGTATAAATCCCGGTTAGTTGTTTTAAAGTATTGAAACTTATTTTCTGAAGAGACTGCTGTGTCTGAAATTATAATTTTGATTTCTCCGGAAGTCAGTTTAATATCCTTTACTTCAACCATTATTTTTCCCCATTTGTTAAGATTAATTTTAACCCTATAGTTCTTACCCGTTTCATAATTTGAAATTTCTTTCCTTATAGTCTCAATAATTTGGTTCTCATCGAACTTAAAAAGAAAGAACGAAGCCGCATCCTGCATCCTGCTTAAATGCATCTCCAATCTTTCAAAATTGCCATTTGAAAACTTCATAGTTTCAAAAATTTCAAAATAAGGATCAGGTTCTGTTAGGAACTTACTTTTAAGAAGAACTTCATCATATTCTTTTTCAGAATCGCTGTCCCAAACAATTCCGCTTCCAATTCCAATTTCACCCTCCGTTCTATTATCGTTTTTATCTTTCTTAAGATTGACAGTTCTTATTGCAACATTAAATATCTTTTTATCCTGATGAAACAAGCCTATAGCTCCGGTGTAGATTCCTCTTTTCTCTTTTTCAATTTCGTTAATAATTTCCATTGTGCTTATTTTAGGTGCACCCGTAACTGAACCGCAAGGGAAAATGTTTTTAATTATTTCAGCAATTTCAACTTTGTCTTTTAGAACTGATTCAACTTCTGAAACCATTTGAAGAATTGTTTCATACTTTTCAACAGAAAATAATTTTCGTAATCTCACTGTCCCGAATTCGCTTATTCTTCCAAGATCGTTCCTTATTAAATCGAGAATCATAAGATTTTCAGCTCTGTTCTTTTCACTGTTTCTTAATGAATAAAATGAAAGTGAATCAGCAACATTGTTTACTCCCCTTTTGCCTGTTCCTTTCATTGGGCGGGCAGTTATTATATTTTTTTCAGCTGAGAAAAAAAGCTCTGGTGAAATTGAAAGTACATAAGAC
>CAZUOC010000061.1:0-8179 GCA_964622335.1 uncultured Ignavibacteriaceae bacterium | reverse complement strand
ACATTCGATGAGAAATCTAATAGAGATAAAATCATACACTATTAATCTATTAAGGTATAAGCTATGTCAAATTATAATGAGTCAGTAATTTCTCTAAACAAACCAACCCTCGCACTTACGAGTATTCGTGCAATTATTTTTATAATGTTACTAACCGTTGCTGCAGTTATTCTACCTTTAGTTGCCCACTTATCGGGTGCTCCTGTCAGACTCCTTTTGCCGATGCACTGGCCTGTAATATTAGCCGGCTTAGTTTACGGTTGGCGTGCTGGTCTTTTAACGGGCTTGTTGGCTCCAATTGTGAGCTACTTCCTGTCAGGTCTTCCTCCAATTATCATTCTTCCAGCAATGGTAGTGGAGTTGATGACCTACGGATTGGTAACAGGGCTTCTTCGGGAAGTATTGCGCATTAACCCGTTTATATCTGTCGCAATTGCTCTGACTCTTGGAAGAATTGTTTTTATGATATCTGTTTTACTAAGTAGTACAGTTATAACAAATTATGTCACCTATTTTAGTGCAACATTACTGCCGGGAATTTTTGCCGCTTTGTTCCAAATTGCTCTGCTTCCTATGTTTGCAAAATGGTGGATCAGACAAGAAGGGCATTTTAGTAGAACATAATTGCGAGGACACAATGTGCACCAATCCTAAGGTATCAAAGAATCTATGCCCATTTGTTCTAGCGCTCCCAAGAGATGAGGTTAAATACCATGAAATATTAGGGGTAACACAAAGTGAGGTAATGAAATCCGGTCTTGTTTGCCTCCAATCGGGACAGGATATCGGCTCCCACAGTACCGGTAAACACGAAGAATTACTAGTGATACTTGATGGAACAGGCGAAGTCGAAATAGAAGGGCTTGGTCGGCAAAACATCGGGAAAGGTTGTGTGGCTTTCATCCCTTCTGAAACCCAGCATAATGTATTTAACGTTAATAATATGCCTCTTCGTTATCTATACATTGTCTCACGTATTAACTAGTCCAACTTTTTTGATAAGAATAAACAAAATATTTATCGTAGATAATACGAATCTTATTTTACGGAAATATGCCAAGCGCCAGATAAGAAGTTGCAATTTTATCTATAGCATTTATAAAAGCAGCAGTTCTTAAGTCGGGGATTTTCTTATCCTTATTTTTTATCTCTCTTATTTCGTGGTAAGCATGTATCATAGTTTCTTCAAGTCCTGAATTAACCAGGTCGTATTCATCTGCACCGTGTACAATTATACTTTTAGCTTTCTTATCTATTTCTCTTCCAATACTCTTTTCAATTGCATCAATCAAAGTTTTGTTAACAAATTCATCATAACGTTTTCCCATCCTTCCAAAACTTACGTGCGAAAGATTTTTAAGCCATTCAAAATAAGAGACTGTAACTCCACCGGCATTAAGATAAAGATCAGGTAATATCAACACACCTTTTTTCTCGAGGACTTTTTCAGCCTGCGGGGTTGTGGGTCCGTTTGCAGCCTCAGCAACAATCTTTGCTTTAATTTTTGAAGCATTACCTGAGTGAACCTGGTTTTCAAGAGCGGCGGGCACAAGGATATCACAATCAATTTCCAGTACATCGTTAGGCTTCTTTATGTTTTTAGCTTTCTTATAATTAAGTATTGAACCTGTTCCTTTCCTGTGCTTAAATACATCTTCAACATCAAGACCATTAGGATTATAAATCGCTCCTTCATATTCTCCGATTGCTATAATAACAGCTCCGCCTTCCTGTAAAAACTTTGCAGAATGAAAACCAACATTTCCGAATCCTTGTATTACAACTCTTTTCCCGTTTAGCCCGGTTTCCAGTTTCAGCTTCTTCATATCTTCCTCAATACCGACGGCTTCACGGATACCGTAAAAAACTCCCCGACCTGTAGCCTCTGTTCTTCCTCTTATTCCACCCAGGCTGATGGGTTTACCTGTAACACACCCGGCAGCATCAATACCGGGATTAAAAGCTGCATAAGTATCTACAATCCATGCCATCTCTCTCGGACCTGTTCCATAATCCGGTGCAGGCACATCAACGTCCGGTCCGATAAAATTCTTCTTAACAAGTTCTGAGGTATACCTTCTTGTAATATGTTCAAGCTCAAGTTCTGTACATTTTTTAGGATCGATCTTGATCCCCCCCTTAGCTCCACCAAAAGGGACAGTGACAACAGCACACTTGAATGTCATTAAAGCAGCGAGGGCTTTAACTTCATCCTGAGTCACTGCGGTACTGTATCTTATTCCCCCTTTTGCAGGAAGCTTATGCTGGCTATGCTCTACCCTGTAAGCAACAACTGTTTCTATTTTGTTTCCCATTCTTACAGGAAATTTCATCCGGTAAACGCTGTTGCAATATTTTATCTGGTCGAGAAGACCTTCAGGATATTTTGTAAACTTTGCAGCATTGTCGAAATAATCAATAACATCGCCGTAAAAGCTATGTTCTCTTTGCGCAATAACATCTTCATCTTCAATTAACATTTGGATTCTCCTTAAATTTCGGTAGGTGATTTTGAAGCATAACCATAATGTTTATATTAGTTATAATGAAAAATTAATCAATAAAGAATGGATTGGCAAGGGAAACTCTTTAACTATTAAACACTATGCACGAAGTTTTGATTATAAAAGATATTGTAATAATTCTGCTGGTTTCAATACCAATTATCTTCATTTTTAAAAAGATAAACCTTCCCAGTATAGTCGGTTTTCTTATTGCAGGAATGATAATTGGTCCTTATGGTTTCCAGCTTATTTCTGAAATAGAACAAGTGGAAGTAATGGCAGAAATCGGGGTTATACTTCTGCTGTTTACAATCGGGCTCGAAGTTTCATTCAGCAGGCTGATGGAAATGAAAAAATACCTGCTTGCCGCCGGAGGAATGCAGGTTCTTCTCACAATTATTATTGCCGGGGCAATTTTCTTTTTATTTAATATTCCTGTTAACAAATCAATCTATTATGGAATGCTTGTAAGTCTTTCAAGCACAGCAATTGTATTAAAGATTTTATCAGATAAAGGAGAACTAGAAGCGCCGCACGGAAGACTCGCCTTATCGATATTAATCTTCCAGGATCTTGCAATAGTCCCAATGTTTTTGCTCTTACCGATTTTAGCAACAACAAATTTATCAAACCCATTTTCAATTTTGTTACAATTGGTTTATGCTTTCGGTGCAGTTGCAATTATTCTTTTTGTTGCAAGATTAATCATGCCTAAAATCCTTTTTCAACTTGCAAAATTAAGAATGCGGGAAGCTTTTACTGTGGGAATTCTTTTGCTACTTCTTGGAATGGCTTATTTAACCTATTCAATTGGTTTGTCTTTTGCGCTTGGTGCTTTTATTGCAGGAATTATTCTTTCTGAAACAGAACTCAGCCACCAGGTTGTTGCAGATATACTTCCTTTAAAGGATGCATTCAACAGTATTTTCTTCGTCTCAATCGGGCTTCTTCTCGATTTTCAATTTGTGATCGTTCACCCGGTTACATTAGCATTAATTATAATCGGGATACTTGCTTTAAAATCATTAATCATTATCGCAATTGTTAAATTTTTACGGTTTCCTCTCCGTACTGCTGTAATAACCGGGCTTGGGTTAGCACAGGTTGGCGAGTTTTCATTTGTTCTTGCACAGGCAGGTTTAGATTTTAGCTTAATTGAGGCAAGTTTTTATAACGGCTTCCTTGCTGTTTCAATTTTCACAATGCTGTTAACGCCACTTGTATTTTTATTCCTTCCTTCCATTTCAAAAAAATTCGGCTCACTGGAAAACGCTACCAAAAAAGCAGGAAAACCTGAAGAACTTAAAAACCATGCAATAATTGTCGGCTTTGGTTTAAATGGAAGAAATCTTGCTCGTGTTCTTAAAGAAACAGGAATTAATTATATAGTTATTGAATTAAATCCGGAGACTGTTAAAAAAGAAAAATTAAATGGCGAGAGAATTATTTATGGCGATATTACAAAAGAAGACATTCTTCATCACACCAAAATAGACACGGCAAAAATAATTGTGTTTGCTATTTCCGATCCTACTGCTGCAAGAATTGGAGTACAAAATGCCAAACGATTGAACCCGTCAGTTTATGCAATTGTAAGAACAAGATATATAAATGAAATCGAGGGTTTGCATAACCTCGGCGCTGACGAAGTTATTCCCGAAGAGTTTGAAACGTCTTTGCAGATTTTCAGCAAGGTTCTTAAAAGATATCATATTCCTTTAAATGTAATAATGAAACAGGTTGCTTTGATCCGTGGAGAAAGTTACGGTTTGCTAACACAGGAAAAACTTAAAACGCATTCGCTGGTCCATCTTGATGAAATACTTGCCGCAGGGTTAACAGACACTTTTTTTATAGATGAGAATAATCCTCACATAGGAAAAACTCTTGCAGAAATAGATTTACGTGCAAAAACGGACGCAACAATAATCGCAATTGTCAGAAATGGTAAAAATACATCTAATCCTTCCGGCAAGGAACAACTTTTACAGAACGACACAATTGTAATAACCGGAACTCACCAATCTGTTGATAAAGCTTTCGAATTTTTGGATGGAAGCTGAGGTTAAATCAAGGATAAAATTTGTTTGGTTATTAAAAAATTGTGGCGGTTGAGAGTGTCGCATAAAAATGTTTTTGAGAATTATAACTAAAATCTATTCTTAAAATTGCAAAAATTCTGGAGATGCCAATAAAGGTTTCCCAATATGGTTTTTGTGATTGCTCACCAAAATATTTACTGTCATTTGAAATAACCAAACCGCTTGCACCCGTTATTATATCAAGATTTAAGTTTGTTAGAAAATCCAGGCCCAGCGATTGAAAAATAATTGTCCTCCAGTTATGTTCTATATGTACCGCCGCCATTTTATCTCCTGCAAATTGATAAGGTTTCAATCCTCTGAAGGAAGTAACCGGCGAGTAAATACCCATTGCCTGAATTGGAGTTAAAATATGCTGAATTCCGTAAGTGCCTTTTATATATCCTGCTTCAATATTTAATTGTAAGTACGGAGCAACAAATAATTCTTTATAAATTGTTCTTGTACTTATTTCTCCTGCAAATAATATCTTATAATAACTGAAATCGCTTCCTAAAAATTTACCTGAAGATTCTATATTTAGCATGGCTCCATCTTCAGGAGTAACTCTGAATTCAAAAGGAGATTTTCCAAATTGTGATATTAAACTAATTTTCCTGTCGAAGCCCTCATTTATTTCCGGGTTTGTTCTAATAAAACGGTTTCTGTTAAAAATGGTAAAATATTTTTCCTCTTTCACATAAAGCTGATGTTCCGAGGAAAAATTAAGAGACGTTAAAAATTTACTCCCAAATTTTTTGATCGCCGAAAGTTTAAAACCTCCTGATAAATAATAATTGAACGGATCATCAAAGCCGAGCAATACAGAAGCCGAGTTTAACAGATGAGAGTATGGGTGCATCTCCTGCCATTCTTTTACTTTGTAGAAAACTTCAAAACCCAGCTGGTTAATAAAAAAATCTTTTAATCCATAATTGATTGATAAAGAACCCAATGGTTTTTTAATTCCTAAACTATATCCCGCAAAACTTTTTATCGATAATTTTTTCACAAATAAATTTCCGCTATAATTCAAACCAAGTGTAAGTTTCTCTACTCTGTTAATATTTAAGTAGCTGTAATTAAAGGCGATTCCGCTTATTTCTTTCAGCAGATTATCCCCTTGTGATTTTCTATCATTCGAATTTTCGTTAACAAACCCCGACAGTAAACCTGTGGGCTTAATAATTTTTTCCAATGTTTTTGTACTATCCAAAGTTGCAAATGCATCTGTTTCAGCATTCGTTAATGGAATGGGGCGAAGAGATTTAATTTCAGTGTCTGTTAATTCAAGTGGACCATTATAGTTTTTTGATGTGTCTGAGGTAAATCCACCATACTTGGACCGTCTGGAGTTTATCACTGAATCAGGTATTGGTTCATTAATTTTGTAACCGGTAATAGTGCTAATCATATCAAATGATAATTGATCTAATCCAATTAGTCCGCTTAAATTAAAACTAAATGACGCTTTCATTTCGACATAATCGGGCAGCCAGTAACCGGAGTAATTCCCCAGAGATTGCTTAAACCTGAGCATTAAATCCTGGATATAAGGAAATCTTAAACCTTTACTCGATGATAAATCAACATTACAAATAGCATAATTTTCACCTTCAATATTAATTGTCCCTTCCAGGAGGGGTTGAATATCCGACTTGGGAATTACCTGGATAGTATAAATCGGAAACCCGTTTGTTTCAATAGTATTTAATAATTTATAATCATAATGATCGAATGCATTATTAGCCAGGGGTAAGTAAACTTTATTCATAAGGATTATTAATGTGTCTTCGGAAAAATCCAGATAATATCTGTTGTTAATAGTAAAATCCATGTTCCTTATTTCTTTTTTCCTGTTTTCTGTTTTGTGTGTTTTCAGAATAAATTCTTTTTCCCATTCTGGGAGGTTATTGTAACCTTTTATAAAAGCCTCTTCAATAAGAGCCGTCTCCCCCGATGATTCAACTATTTTTTTTGAATAGGCATAGTATTCAAAATTCTTTAATCCTTTTTTATTAATCTTCTTCCGCCTGATAGCTTCTCTTATAATTTCATAAGCAGGGTCCTCATCTGTAACGACAATCTCAGGAAGAACAATCGCCTGCTTAATTAGTTTTATAATCATAAGGGAAGTTTGAGGAACGGAAATATTCAAAGTATCTGTTTTGTACCCAACATACCTGGTAATTAATGTATGCACGCCTGATGTAAGTTTGAATGTGAAAGTGCCCTCAAGATTAGAAACTGTCCCCTGATTTGTACCTGCTAATAATACAGATGCATTCGGTAAAGGATTATCGTTTGAATCTAATATTTTGCCTTTAAACTCGTAAGATTGTGCAATAATGCGGAATGATAAAAATAAGAAGATAATTAAGAAATTCTTCATTTCCCCTGGCTCGCTTTATTAAAAAATCATCCCTATAATTTTAAGAGACTATTTAACCGATAAAATTGTTACAAACTTAAAAATTATTCTGTTAAAAGATTTATAGAAATAGTCCTGCTATTGCCTAAAACGAATATTACAAATTGATAATTCTCTTAAATAAAAACAGCTATCTCCCCCAGAGATTTTTTCGTAATCCGGGGAACCTTTACCCCTTTGGAGGGATAACCAACAACTAAAATCAAAAAAGGTCTTTCGTTGGGAGAACGCTTTAATATTTTATTGAGAAATCTCATAGGACTTGGAGTGTGAGTTAATGAAACCAAACCAGCATTGTGAATTGCTGTAATCAAAATACCGCACGCAATTCCAGTCGATTCCTGCGGATAATATGTTTTGATTTTCTGCTTACCCTTAACATCATAATTTTTAGAAAAGACAACTATAAGATATGGTGCTGTTTCGAGAAACGGTTTGTTCTCATTTGTCCCGAGGGGTTCAAGAGCATTAAGCCATTCTTTAGGAGCTCTTCTTTTGTAAAATTCACGCTCCTCAGCCTCAGCGAGGTTTCTAATTTCCTTTTTTATATTAGAGTTGGATACAACGACAAATTGCCACGGCTGAATGTTTGCCCCACTCGGTGCTGTTGAAGCAGCCTTTATACAATTTTTTATTACTTTAAGTGGAACCTCACGATCTGAAAATTTTCTTACTGTTCTTCTTCTTTTTACTAGAGAATAAAAAGTTTCAGAACGATTTATCATTTCTTCTTTTGAATATTCCTGATAATCTTTTAAAAGAATAAATCTAGGCATAGCGTAAACCTCACATTATTATTTTTAGTTGAAGAATCTTAAACATACAACCCTCATACTCTTTTTGATATTAAACTGTTTATCATCTTTTGGGTTATTTAGTCTATTTTTCTGATTAATATGATTCGGAAGAATTTTAAGTTCTTCTTAACAGTAACCTTTTTTACCTGTTCGAGGTCTAAATTAAAAACTTTGGAGTATTTATAATGAAAAATATAAGAATATACCTGATTACACTAATAACTTTGCTGTTTATCGCCGGTACGTACGCTGCCAGCGGACTCAGAGTTTTGTATGAGAAAACATATCATATTTCTCCCGGTAAACAATTAAAAGTGGACGCCTCTATAGGAGATGTTATGATTTCAACATGGGATAAGGACGAAG
>CAZUOC010000060.1:0-8463 GCA_964622335.1 uncultured Ignavibacteriaceae bacterium | reverse complement strand
TCAATCATAGCTTCGGTAAAATACTGGTACTTGTCTAAAAGATGTAGGGGTAGCTCGATATATTCTATATTTAATGGCTTGTTGATTGCCTTAAATAAAGCATTTACAAGGTCATTCCAGGTTCTTGCCTTTCCCGTTCCAACATTATATAACCCGTTTTTATTTTTGTTCTCGAGAAAAAATAAAGTCATATCAACGGCATCTTTAATATAGATAAAGTCACGCATCTGCTCCCCGTCTTTGTATTTTGGATTAGCAGACCCGAACAATTTTACTTTGCCGTCTTGAACAACCTGCTCAAATGCCTTATGAACAACGGAGCGCATATCTCCTTTATGATATTCATTAGGACCATATACATTAAAATATTTTAAGCCGACAATTTTATTAAACGTCCCATTTTTCAAAGCCCATAGATCAAATAGCTGCTTTGAATAACCGTACATATTTAAGGGTCTTAAATTATGTAGATCCGCTTCGTTGTCGTCAAAACCGAGCGAGCCATCTCCATATGTTGCACCGGAAGAGGCATAGATAAATCTCGCATTATTTTTTAAGCAATATTCGGCTAACTTTTTGGTGTATTCAAAATTATTTCTGAGAAGAGAATCTGCATCCTTTTCTGTAGTAGATGAATTTGCTCCCATGTGAATTATGGCATCAATCTTCGTCTTTGACAAATCAAGATAAGAAAAGAAGTCGTCTTTATGAACGAAGTCAAGGAACTTTAGTCCGACAAGATTTTTCCATTTTTCATCCGTACCAAGTGCATCGACAATAATAATATCTTCGCGGTTTAATGCATTAAGTCGCCACACAATGGCACTCCCTATAAAACCTGCGCCGCCAGTAACAACTATCATTGCAATTGTCTCTAATTTTTAATAGAAACCAATTTAATTATATTTGTGTCTCTTTACAAAAAGGTAGGATCAAGTAGCTCTAAATCGGGCACAATATTTTCTTTTAAAAACAACATATGAATGAGACATTTGAAAGTTTAAATAAATTACTAAAAGAAAGAATCCTTGTTCTTGATGGTGCAATGGGAACAATGATCCAGCGCCATAAACTATCAGAAGAGGATTTCAGAGGAGAAAGATTTAAGGATCATTCGCATGACCTTAAGGGAAATAACGACCTTTTAAGTATTACAAAACCGGAAATTATCAAAGAGATTCATAAAGAGTATCTTGCTGCGGGCTCAGATATTATTGAGACAAATACATTCAATGCAAATGCAATATCACAGGCAGATTATAAGCTTGAACATCTTGTGTATGAGTTGAATTACCAGGCAGCAAAAATTGCCAGAGAATCCGTTGAGGAATTTATTAAAGAAAATCCGGGGACTAAACAGCGTTTTGTCGCGGGGGCACTGGGACCGACAAACAAAACACTTTCTCTTTCCCCAAAAGTAAGCGATCCTGGATATCGCGCAGTTACTTTCGATGAGTTGGCCAAAGTATATTATGACGAAGCAAAAAGTCTGGTAGACGGCGGCGTTGATATTTTGTTGATTGAAACAATATTTGATACCCTTAATGCAAAAGCAGCTATTTATGCTGTTGAAGAATATTGCCGCGAAACAAAAAAAAACATTCCCATTATTATATCCGGTACCATTGTAGATTTAAGCGGAAGAACATTGTCGGGGCAAACAACCGAAGCTTTTTTAATTTCTGTGTCTCATACAAAAAATCTTCTTGCAGTTGGATTAAATTGTTCTTTGGGGGCAAAGCAGATGAGACCCTTTATTCAGGAACTTGCAGAAAAAGCACCTTTCTTTGTTAGTGTTTATCCGAATGCAGGTCTTCCAAATGAAATGGGAGAATACGACGAGACTCCTAAGGCAACATCTGGCATGCTTGAAGATTTTATTTCAAATGGCTTTGCAAATATTATAGGCGGATGCTGCGGTACCACACCCGATCATATAAAATTAATTGCGAAAGTAGGAGCAAAATTTAAACCAAGGATAGTTCCAACACTTGAAAAGTATCTAAGATTAAGTGGTCTTGAACCTCTTATAATACGTCCCGAAACAAATTTTGTAAACATCGGTGAAAGGACAAATGTAACGGGGTCTAAAAAATTTGCAGATCTGATTTTAAACAGAGACTACGAAGGGGCACTTGCCGTCGCGCGAAGTCAGGTTGAGGGTGGTGCACAGGCAATCGACATAAATATGGACGAAGGATTGCTTAATTCTGAAGAGGCGATGACAAAGTTTTTAAATCTGCTTTCTGTAGAACCCGATATTGCCAAGCTTCCTATAATGATAGATTCCTCAAAATGGTCGGTAATCGAAGCCGGACTGAAATGCTTACAAGGGAAAGGAATAGTTAACTCGATAAGTCTTAAAGAAGGCGAAGAGGTTTTTAAAGAACGGGCGAGAAAAGTCTTGCAGTACGGCGCCGCTGTTATTGTTATGGCTTTTGATGAAAAAGGACAGGCAGATTCTTTTGAAAGAAAAATAGAAATTATTAAAAGAGCACATAAGCTTCTTACCGAAGAAATCGGTTTTCCCCCAGAAGATATAATTTTCGATCCTAATGTTTTAACAGTTGCTACAGGAATTGAAGAACATAATAATTATGCAGTCGATTTTATAGAAACGACACGCTGGATTAAACAAAATATTCCATATGCAAAAGTAAGCGGCGGTATAAGCAACATCTCCTTTTCTTTTAGAGGAAATAATACAGTGCGTGAAGCAATGCATTCGGCTTTTCTTTTTCATGCCATAAAAGCCGGGCTGGATATGGGAATTGTAAATGCTGGTCAGCTTGAAGTTTATGAGGAGATTCCCAAAGATCTTTTAGAACTTGTGGAAGATGTTCTTCTTAACAGGAGAAATGACGCAACAGAGAGATTAGTTGAATTTGCGGATAGCATTAAGAAAAAGGATAAACAGGAAACTAAGGTAGATGAATGGAGAAACACTTCCGTTCAGGAAAGATTAAAGCATGCTTTGGTTAAAGGAATAGTTGATCATATTGAAGAGGATACGGAAGAAGCCAGGAAAGCCTATGCTAAACCGATTGAAGTTATCGAAGGTCCATTGATGGACGGAATGAATGTGGTTGGAGACCTTTTTGGCTCCGGTAAAATGTTTTTGCCGCAGGTTGTTAAAAGTGCGAGAGTAATGAAAAAAGCTGTTGCATATCTTATTCCTTATATAGAGAAAGAAAAGGAACTATCTGAAGTAAAAAAAGAAGTGGGTAAAATTCTTCTTGCAACTGTAAAAGGAGATGTCCACGATATTGGGAAAAATATTGTTGGAGTGGTACTTGGCTGTAATAATTATAATGTGATTGATTTAGGCGTGATGGTTTCCGCAGAAAAAATTCTTCAAACTGCAATTGATGAAAAAGTTGACGTGATTGGTTTAAGCGGACTAATTACTCCATCTCTTGATGAAATGGTCCATGTTGCAAAAGAAATGGAACGAAGAGAGTTTAAATTACCGCTGCTGATCGGTGGGGCGACGACGTCAAAAATTCATACAGCAGTTAAAATAGCACCCGGATATAGCGGCAATGTTATTCATGTTCTGGATGCATCGAGAAGTGTTCCTGTAGTGAGCAATCTTCTTAATGAGGATAAAAAGATTAGAGAGAAATTAAGTGAAGAAGTAAAGGCAGAGTATAAAAAGCTTAGAGAAAATCATCTTAAAAGAAGCGGAGAGAAAATATTTCTTACAATAGAAAAAGCGAGGGAAAATCGTTTTAAAACTAATTGGAATAAAGTAAAAATTGTGAAGCCGGAAATGTTGGGCAGTACTGTTCTTAAAAATTATTCGCTCGAAACGTTAAGAAATTATATTGATTGGACTCCGTTCTTCCTCACCTGGGAATTAAAGGGGAAATATCCAGCAATATTTAAAAGTGAAAAGTATGGAACGGAAGCCAAAAAACTTTATGATGATACAAACAAGCTACTTGATGAAATAGTTTCAAGGAAATTACTTTCTGCAAATGGTGTCTTTGGATTATTTCCGGCAAACTCTGTTGGTTATGATGATATTGAAATTTATGCTGATGATTCACGCAAAGGAGTTAAAAGAGTTTTACATACTTTACGTTCACAAACACCCAAATCGAACGAGCTTCCTAATTTAGCGCTTGCGGATTTTATAGCCCCTAAAGAAAGCGGCAAACCCGATTATATCGGGGCTTTTGCTGTAACAGCAGGAATCGGCATTGAAAAACTAATTGAGAAATATGAAAAGGAACATGACGATTATAATTCAATAATGGTTAAAGCACTTGCGGACAGATTAGTCGAAGCCTTTGCAGAACATCTTCATGAACTTGTAAGAAAAAAATATTGGGTATATTCGCCGGAAGAGAAATTTACAAACAATGATTTGATAAAAGAGTCTTACCGGGGAATAAGACCAGCACCAGGTTATCCGGCACAACCGGATCATACAGAGAAACTGGTTATTTTTGATCTTCTTGATGTTGAAAAAAACACCCACATAAAATTAACTGAAAATCTTGCAATGTATCCGGCGGCGTCTGTTTCGGGTCTATACTTTGCACATCCTGATTCAAAGTATTTTGATGTAGGAAAAATCGGGAAAGACCAGGTGATTGATTATCACAGGAGAAAGGGAATGAGCCTGGAAGAAGCCGAAAAGTGGCTTAGACCAATTCTTAATTATGATATATAATTCAGAACGAATAGGAGGAGTTATGCTTAAAATATTTTTTGTGATTGTTTTTTTTACAATTTCTATGGTTTCTGTTTACGCAGAGGATCCATTTGAAAAAGATACGATCACAACTTCTGACGGGGATCTGGAAATAACTTTTATCGGTCACGCGTCTCTATTCTTTACGTTTAATGGGAAAGTTATTCATGTAGATCCATTCAGCAGACTTGCGGATTATTCCCAGCTTCCCAAAGCAGATATTATTCTGATAACACATCATCATGGAGATCATTTCGATCTGAATGCAATCGAAAAAATAAAGAAAGAAAATACTGCTGTAGTTCTTACCATACTTTGCGCAGAAAAATTTGATGGCGAAACTGTTATGAATAATGGAGACATTAAAGAAATAGACGGAATTAAAATAGAAGCTATGCCCGCATATAACATTGTTCATAAGAGAGATAGCGGAGAACCCTTCCATTCTAAAGGAACATGTAACGGGTATGTTATTACCTTTGGCGATAAAAAAGTTTACGTTTCGGGAGATACTGAAAACACTCCAGAAATGAAGGCATTGAAAGGAATCGATGTTGCTTTCCTGCCGATGAATCTGCCATATACAATGACACCGGAGATGGTTGCAGATGCTGCTAAATCTTTTAAGCCTAAAATCCTGTATCCATATCATTATGGTGATACCAATATTTCAAAGCTTATTGATTTAATGAAAGAGATTAAGGATATCGAGGTTCGAATCCGAAGAATGAAATGAGGAAAATTTTTAGCAGAGACATTTTCGTCCTCTGTGTTCGCCCACGTCTAATTGATTAAGTAAAATTAATATTTACTTAATCTTGAATTAATATCGCCTTTTATCTTCTATAGAAAAAACTGGTAAACTTAAGAAAGGCTGTTATGGTAGAACATAAGGTGCTTAACGATTGTAATAAAGCAATTCTGTTGAATCCCCAAAACATTTTAGAATACAAAAAGCGAGGAGTCTTAAAAGCTGATCTTGGAAATATTAAAGAGGCTGTTGAAGATTACAACAAAGTTATTTCAATAAGTCCCCTCGATATTTCAGCGTATTTTTCAAGAGGAACATTAAAAGCGGATTTGGGAGATTTTGATGGGGCAAAAAAAGATTTTGAAACCGCCCAAAAATTAAGCGTGCAAACTGTTTGGTTTCCTGATTTGTAAGAAAGAGGAGCTAGTTGAAAGATTAATTTTTTTTAATAATGTGTTAAGCAATTCTTAATGTTGGCAAGATAGTTTTAATCAGCCGGAAAAATTTTATTATTAACTTTTAAACAGGAGTTTCCAAAACATGAAAAGAAATATTTTTTCATCACTGCTGGCAGTACTTATTCTTTTCTGGGCCGTAGGCATGACGTCGTATTCACAGGAAAAGACTGGAAAATCGCAAGCTAAAACTGAGAAGATGGAAAAGAAAGCCGCGGTCAGCTTTAAAAAGGCTAATGTTAGCAAGGTAAGCGTAGTATCAAAAGAAAAGATAACCCATAAACACTATAAGAAATTGGGAAAGATGTCTAAAGATAAAATGAAGGAAAAAAAGAAAACAGATTTGAAGAAGGAAAAGAGTAAGTAGGGCATTCCAAATGACTGGCAGAAAAGGAGGGTTGTTTTAACTCTCCTTTTTTTTAAAGTTTAGTTATGAGAATATTGGTAGTTGAAGACGAGAAAAAAGTAGCCTCGTTTATTAAAAAGGGGTTGGAGGAAGAGTACTATTATGTTGATGTTGCCCACGATGGGAAAGAGGGACTGAGATTAGCCTTATCCGAAGATTATGATTTGATGATTTTTGATATTATGCTTCCATACAGAGACGGGGTTTCACTAGTAAAAGACGTGCGTAACAGCAATATATCAACACCTATTCTTATCTTAACAGCGAAGTTAACAATTAATGACAAAATAGAAGGATTAGATTCCGGCGCAGACGATTATCTTACTAAGCCTTTTGCTTTTGAGGAATTGCTTGCCCGTATCAGGGCTTTGTTAAGAAGAAAAGAAAAAGACAAACAGTTACAGCTAAAGGTTATGGATTTATTGCTGGATACGCAAACTCATATTGTTAAAAGAAATAATGTAGAAGTAAATTTAACACCCAAAGAATATTCGATACTTGAGTATCTTTTGAGGAACAAGAACAAAGTTATTTCAAGAACAATTCTAACAGAACATGTTTACGACTATCATTTTGACAACGATTCAAACGTTATAGATGTTCATATAAATAAACTGCGAAATAAAATAGACAAAGGATTTGAAAAACAGATTCTTCATACCATACGGGGGGTCGGATATACTATTAAAGACGATCATTCTTTTGATACTACCCCAAACAAATAACAATGTTTAACAAAGCAATATCCTTTCTTAAAACAACAAGATTTAAAATAACACTCTGGTACACCGGTATTTTTCTAATACTCGAAGTGGTAATGGGAATTGCAATATACCTTTATGTGTCAAATAGCATGAACAACGAGTTAAATAATTCGCTTCTTTACCAGGCAGAAATGATATATACATTTGTAAAAGGGAAGAACACGACACTTCTGGAATTCCAACCTAATTCTCTTTACGAAACACAAGAAGATTTCATCTATGATCTAATTTTCGATGCATTAATGATAAACCCAAGAAACACATTTATACAGGTTAAGTTAAATGATAAAATAATTTTTAGAACTGAAAACCTTGGGAAGAAAGAGTTCATATTTAAGGATAAAAATAAACCGGGGAAGGAGATATTCAACATTACCGATAAAGATCTTGCTCCAAATAGAATAAGAGTAGCTCATATTCACCAGGATCCCTATGATATTTCAGTTGCTTTTTCCACAGGCATTATCAATTCGACTTTAAGTAGTTTAACCGACATTTATATAATTATAGCCCCGATATTTTTTGCAATATCATTTTTAGGGGGGTCACTTATTTCAGCCAAATCACTTTCAAAAATTGATAAGATTATTAAAAAAACAGAAGACATCACCACACAAAATCTTAATGAAATAATTGTCGGAGAAGAATCTGAAGACGAATATGGCAGGCTTACTCAAAAGATGAACGATATGATTAGAAGATTGAGAACCTCGATAGAATATATGAACCAGTTTTCAATATCGGCTTCTCACGAATTAAAAACTCCCCTAACAATTTTAAGAGGCGAAATAGAAATTGCTTTAAAAAGCAAAAAAAACCCGGAACAATACAGAGAAGTTTTAAAAAGTAATTACGAGGAAACATTAAGGCTAATCAACATTGTTGATAAACTATTTTTTATTTCAAGAGCAGACAATACGCAGATTAAGCTAAATAAAACAAAAGTTAGTCTAAATGAATTTCTTGTGGAAATAATAAAGAGATCAGAATCTTTAGGGAAAGAAAAAAATGTTCAAATTATTTTGAAATGTAACAACGATTTTGAAATTGAGATCGACACAACACTTATGAAACAGGCGATAGTAAATCTCATTGAAAATGCAGTTAAATATGGAGAAGAAAACGAACCGATTTATGTTAAGACGGAAAGATTAAAGAATAATTTTGTGAAGATTTCGGTTATAAATAAAGGGGAAGGTATATCCGAAGAGAACCTTGAAAAGATATTTGAACGTTTTTACAGAAGCAAAACCTCAAAAACAGCAGGCGGGATTGGATTAGGCTTATCTATAGTTAAATCTATAGTAAATTGGCATAATGGCGAGATAACAGTTAAATCGAAACTGGGAGATCAAACTGAATTCTCCGTTATAATTTGAAATCTA
>CAZUOC010000059.1:0-8562 GCA_964622335.1 uncultured Ignavibacteriaceae bacterium | reverse complement strand
CTATTCCTTCCACAGAAACATTTGCACGGGCATCACATATTTTAGTAAGAGGCAGCAGTGACAGTGCTTATCAGCAGGCAATGAAAATTTATGATGATCTTAAAGCAGGTGCAGATTTTGAAAAGTTAGCAAAGGAATATTCTAAAGATCCCGGAAGTGCAAGAAAAGGCGGTGATCTTGGTTGGTTTGGCAGGGGAAGAATGGTTAAGGAATTTGATGAAGCAGTATTTAATGGAAAAGTCGGTGTAGTTCAGGAACCAATAAAAACTAATTTCGGTTACCATATAATTAAAGTTACTGGTAGGACCAATAAAAAGTTTGTCGTTGAAAAAATTGTCAATCCTGTTGTCGCTTCGGCAACAACAAAGGATGAAGTTTATAATAAAGCCAAGGATTTTTCTTACATAGCTGATAAAAATGATTTTGAAAATGAAGCGAAGTTAATGAATTATCAGATCCAGGAAACTACTCCATTTGCAAAAGATGCTTATATACCTGGGTTAGGGTCTAATAAGCGAATACTTCAGTTTGCTTTTGAAAATAGTATCAATACAGTAAGTGATGTCTTCAAGACAACGAACGCATATGTGGTAGTTATGGTTTCAGACATTATAGAAGAGGGGGTAAAACCTTTCGATGAAGTTAAAGATTTAGTTAAAGCTGCGGTGATAAGAGAGAAGAAATTCCAGAAAGCGGAAAAACTTGTGGAAGAAATTAGAAAAAAGATAGGTAGTGATATTAATAAAGCTAAGGAAGTAGATAGCAGAGTCATTACGAATAAAGCTGAGAAGTTTACTGCCGGCAGTGCTTACGTTCCAAATATCGGACGTGATTTTGCTTTTATTGAGAAAGCTCAGAAGCTTGAATTGAATAAAGTATCAGAACCGGTTAAAGGATTGAGAGGTTATTATTTAATGAAAGTTGTTAATAGAACTACTTTCGATTCGTCTGCTTTTGCTTCTCAAAGGAGTACGATTATGTCTCAATTGCTTTCTGAAAAAAAGAATGCTTATATTAATCAATGGATTGAAACTATGAAAAAGAATGCTGATATAGTTGACAACAGGTATAAATTCTACGAACAGTAAAAAATAACATTTTAGGAACGATCCCCAAAGATTTCATAAGGTAATTTTTGGGGATTTTCTTTTTAAAAAGAAATCGTAAAATTACCTAACAAATAAGAATTAGAAAATATGAGTAAAAATCTGAAGCTTTGTTTACTATTATTTTTTCTTTTTAATTCTTTTTCCTTTGCTCAATTTAACGGGAATAAGTTTAGTGTTGGCATTAACGCAATTTATACCACGACGGCAAGAGTTTATTTAAATCCTAATTCTTCGGATATCACACTAAGAAACCAGTACTTTCTTCTTGAGGACATTTTTAGTCCTGCCCTCGATATACGGTATAGGTTAACGGATCCTTTAATTATCGGATTAAATATTGAGAGGATGAGAAAAACTGAAGTTGGACCAAACCTGAGAGTATTATTTGGTTCATCAGTTGCATTAATAAATATAGAAGACGGTTTTAACCTGATACCTATTGAATTAAGTCTTTATTACATAATGCCCTTTTCTACAGAGAGATTTAAGTTCCTCATGGGTGGTGGTGGTGGTTATTATATTGGAGAGCATATCAGGAAGTTTGGAGATGCAGAAATTGAGAATGTTGAAAGAAAAGCGGCTTATGGTATCCAGGTGTCTGTATCGATGGAATATCTTTTAAGACCTAACATTGCAATAAGAATGGAAATGAAATTCAGAGACCCACAGTTTAGCCTAAAAAACAAATACACAAAAGAGACAGTAAACTACCAGGGTTCTACGGTGCATCTTTCACAAGAAGTTTTTGATTCGAAAATTAATGTCGATGGAGTTACTTTTATTCTTGGGGCAGCAATAAACTTCTGATCAAAAGCCTTTCAAAGTTTATTTTTATCTTTCAAACGTTTAATTTTCTTAAAGCATTTAATTCGATGAAGAATATTATATATCTAACAGGTTTTATGGGTTCGGGAAAGAGCACGATCGGACCAATTCTGGCAAATACACTCGGCTGGGATTTTTCCGACCTTGATAAATTAATAGAAAATAAAACAGGGAAAAAGATAAGAGAAATATTTGAGCAGGAAGGAGAGAGTTATTTTCGGAAGATTGAAACAGAAACTCTCAAGGAAGTTTCAGAATTGCAGAATGTTATTATTTCATTAGGTGGCGGAACAATAGCCAATAAAGAAAATCTCGAGATATTAAAAAAAACGGGAAAAATTATTTATCTGAAAGTTTCTCTCGACACAGTTTATTATAGACTAAAGTATAAAAAAGACAGACCTGCTTTAACAAAAAGCAATTCTGAAAGTTTAAGTAAAGAAGAAATGACTGACAGAATAAAAAAAATGATGGGCACAAGAGCAAAATATTATGAACAAGCCGATTATACTGTTGATACGGATAGAAATTCATTAGGAAAAACAGTTGACAAAATCGTAAAAATAATTTCTCAAATGTGAAAAGAGGAAAAATTGAAGAAAATAAGCGTTCATACTAAAGATAAAACATATCCTGTATTTATCGGGCATTCAATTTTAAGTGCGCTGCCGAATCTGATAAATGATCTTGGATTAAATAAAAATGTTTTTATTATTATTGATGAGAATGTTCTTAGATTTTATAAAGGATACATTAAAAGTGCTTTTAAGGATTATAGTCCCAAAATTCATTTTTATAAACTTAATTCAGGTGAAAGCTCTAAATCTTTTAAGCATCTAACCAAAATTTTCTCATCACTTATAGAAGAAAAGTTTGGCAGAGACACGCTGCTTGTAGGAATAGGTGGAGGCGTTACAGGAGACCTTGCCGGATATGCTACAGCGTCTTATATGAGAGGTATCCAGTTAATTCATGTCCCCACTACCATTATTTCGGCTTCAGATAGTGCAATAGGAGGGAAAACCGGAATAAATTTTGACAAACTTAAAAACATTATTGGTGCATTTTACCAGCCGGAGCTTGTCTTAATCGATACAAAATTCTTGGCTAGCTTGCCGATAAAAGAGATTAACTCCGGTGCAGGTGAATTAATCAAGTATGCTTTTTTGACTAACAGGAATTTCTATAATTATATAAATCAAAACTTTGAAAAGATTTATTCATTCGATTCGAATGTTTTGAATAAACTTATTTATGAATCCGTTTTATTTAAGAGTTCTGTAGTTGGAAAGGATGAAAAAGAAAGCGGACTAAGAAAAATTTTGAACTTCGGTCATACTTTTGCTCATGCGTTCGAAAGTCAGGCTAATCTAAAATTAAAACATGGAGAGGCTGTCATAGCAGGAATTATTTCTGCTATGCATCTTTCAAATAAAAAAGGCTTACTTTCCGGAAAAGATTTAGAGAAATTGATTGAGCTTCCATTAAAAGTTAAATTGCCCAATGATTTTTTATCAAGCGATATTGATTCTATTGTTAATTTTATGAAAGGTGATAAAAAGAACAGGGAAGGACAAATCAGGTTTATTTTGCTTTCCAGTATTGGAAAAATAATTACAGATGTAGAAGTAAAAAAAGAAGATATCTTATACGCAATTGAGAAAACCCAGCAAACATTAAGGCAGTTTTAAAAACAAAACTGCCGGATTAAATAATCCGACAGTCTTGTACGTCATCTTCAGGAGGTGCTATGCTTAAAACCTTCTGCTTTATAATTGACAATTACCATACCATTGCTAAAAGCCATCTTAATTCATACGGCTTACAAGAAGATTTTTTGGTTTGCTTTAAAAGAGGAAAACTGTCGAGCCGTGAGGGCAAAGACTCGACAGTTTGTGTGTCATTTTGGAGGGTGCTATGCTTAAATTTATTTCTACTCTGTTCCTTAATTATCTAATAGAGTGCCACTGATTTGTTTATTGCCTGTAGGAATATCAATATTATTTGAAGTTTTTGGAGTAAATACTTCAACTGAAATAACTTATTTACCGGAAGTATTTACAAAATCTCTTTTTGAGATGATGACATAGGATGGAGTGTTTTAGCTAAAGAGAATTGAATTAAAAGTTCAGGCTTTTTTAAGAATGATTTTAAATGTTGTACCTTCGCCCTGGGAGGAATTCTTCACAAAAATTTTACCCCTGTGGTAACCTTCAATAATTCTTTTTGAAAGACTCAACCCGAGCCCCCAACCCCTCCTTTTTGTACTATAACCGGGACGGAATACATCTTTTCTTCTCTTCATTTCAATACCTTTACCATTGTCGGAAACATCGATTTCAATTGTCCTATTTCCCTGAGAAACAGAAATATTAATTTTCCCTTCCTTATGATCGATTGCATCAAGAGCATTCTTTACAAGGTTTTCTATTACCCATCCGAAAAGTTCAGAATTAAGTTGGGCACTGGCATCTCGGTCTCCGTCTATTTTTAATTCAATACTTTTCCCTGTTTGCGGAAGCCTTCTTTGAAAGTAGTCCGTGACTTTTCTTATTTCATCAAGCACTAATTTATTTTTAAGTTCCGGGGTCGAACCAATCTTGGAAAACCTGTATGTGATTCTGTTTAGCTTTTCTACGTCATTGGTAATTTCTTCTGAAATATCCAGTACTTTATCGGGATCAGAATAATGGAGCTTAAGCATTTCCAGCCAACCCATTAGGCTAGAGATTGGGGTACCAAACTGATGAGCTGTTTCTTTAGCCATTCCAACCCAGATATTACTTTGTTCACTTCTTTTTACATTACTGAAGCCTATATAACCAAGCACTATAAACAAAGCAGCAATTAGTATTTGTATATAAGGATAAAATTTAAGTTGTGTAATTAAGTTTGAATCACCATAATGAATTTTTGTTAATATAAGAGTATCCTGGTAAATAACGGAAATTGGACTGTGCTGATTATCCATTTCCAGAACTTTTTTGTCAAAGAATGATACCAACTCCTTTTTTGAAAGAGTTGTATCATAAGTTATGTTACGCACATCAGTTCTATTCTCCAGATTAACTTTATCATCAGGTCCCGTAAGAAGCAGAGGGAAATCGATCGGTTTTATTATGTTATCAAACAGAAATGTTATATCAACATCCATAGAAGATGTATTTGCAACGTATTCAATCCCTTTTGCATATAACTCTACTATCTGTCTTTCTTTTTCCTGCAGCTGCTCAATCAAATTCCGGGTATAAAACAAAGTAGCCAGTGCAATTAAAATTGCTAGTATTAAAAGTGTGATTTTTAAATTAAGCGATGCGGGACCACCGGACATCTTCATCTTTAGATCAGCTCGGTTGAATTAAAAAATTCATTGTTATAGTTATAATTAACTTTCTCTTTTTAGATGAAAAAATCCAGTCAATATTATCGACTTTTCAATTTAAGATTTTCAGTTTACAAAAAAAGTCTGCGCCCGTTTGGGACCTACCGATACAATATCAATCTTAAATCCTGCTGATTCTGAAATAAAATTCAAATACTCCTTGGTTTTTGAGGGAAGTTCAGCAAAACTTCTGCAATTAGAAATGTCTTCTTTCCAACCTGGCAAAGTTTTATAAACAGGTTTAACATAGGAAAGCCTGTCTGCATCTGTTGGAAATGCTTTTAATGTTTTTCCATTAATTGAGTAACCAACGCAGACTTTTATTTCATCCATTTTACTTAAAACATCCAGCTTGGTAATCGCTACAGTATTGATTCCATTTATCATTGTAGAATAGCGTACAAGAAACGCATCGAACCAGCCACATCTTCTTGGTCTTCCGGTTGTTGCTCCATATTCTGCCCCAGTCTCACGAAGTTTATTTCCATCGTCATCTAAAAGTTCTGTTGGGAAAGGACCGTTCCCCACACGAGTTGTATATGCTTTAACTATTCCAATAACATCTGTTATCTTATTCGGAGGAATTCCTGTCCCTGTGCAAGCGCCACCTGAGGTTGGGCTCGATGATGTTACAAAGGGATATGTTCCAAAATCTACATCAAGCAGGGCTCCCTGTGCACCTTCAAGCAATATCGATTTTCCATCTGAAATAGATTGATTTAAGAAAGTTGGAACATCTTTAATGTATTTATCAATAGTTTTATCGAACTCAAGATATTGTTTAATTATTTCTTCAACCTCGAGTTCTTCATGTTCATAAACCTTTTTAAGAAGATTATTTTTCTCCTCGAGGTTTTTCCTGATCTTTTCTTCAAGGGATTTTTTATTTAAAAGATCTACTATCTTTATTCCTTTTCTCGCATATTTATCAATATAACATGGACCAATTCCTCTTCCGGTTGTCCCGATTTTATTATCGCCGCTTTCACTTATTGTATCGAGAAGTTTATGGTAAGGCATTATAAGATGAGCATTTTGGCTGATAAACAATCTTCCGTCAACTTTAATGTTGTTTCTTTCAAGCAGAGCAATTTCCTCAAGTAATGCAGTAGGATCTATAACAACGCCGTTACCGATAACGCAAATAACTTTTTCCCTGAGAATGCCGGAAGGAATTAGATGTAAAATATATTGCTTGTCTGCAATAACGACTGTGTGACCAGCATTAGCACCGCCCTGATATCTTGTAACAATATCATATTTTTCACTTAGCAGGTCAACGATTTTACCTTTTCCTTCATCGCCCCACTGGCTTCCAACTAAAATTGTAACTTTCATTGATATTTAAGAAATGTGATTAGAAGATTCTGGACAAAATAAAAACTCCGAATTCATATAACCCGGAGTTTCATTTTCTGAGTTAAAAATTTTCATATTACTTTGGGAAACTGTTTACAGCTTCATCCACAGTGTCGTAAGATTCAAAAATTGTAATTAGTTTGGTTATAATCAGGAGGCTTTCAATTTTGTCGCCCACGCGCGCCAGCTTTAAGCTTCCATTCGATTTCTTCATTGTTGTTAATCCACCAATCAACATGCCGAGCCCCGAACTGTTCATAAACTTAACATCGCTTAAATCAACTACAATATTAAGTTTATTTTCTTCAACTAATTTGTGCAATAAATCATTAAAATCTTTAGTATCGTCACCGCCCATCACATTTCCCTTCAATTCAATGACTGCGGCACCGTATTTTTCACTGGTTTTTATTTTCATAACAACTCCTGAAATTTCTTGGTCAATTTAAGGAGATGCTCAAATTAAAGCAAGTTTCGCTGATTATAACAATTGTTGTTTTTATATTACTTATACACATATTTTATGGAACAATATTTTTAGGATTTCGTCTAAAAAATGAGTTTTAAAAGAAAAAAGAAAGTGTTGCAGCAGTCTCCAAGAATTCTTGAAATAGATGACGATTTTTCTTTGATAAAAAGATTCATAGAAGGTGATGAAACAACCTTCAGAACGCTTGTTTACAGGCACAAAGAAAAAGTACGCAATATCATCTACATGACTATGAACTATAGTGATTCTGTTGATGATATTGCCCAGGAAGTTTTTATCACAGTTTACAAAAATCTAAAATATTTCAGGTTCGAATCGCAGTTTACAACATGGCTTTACAGGATCACGATTAATAAATGCAGAGACCATCTGAGAAAAATGAAAATCAGGAATATATTTACACCGGTAAAGGATAATGATGAAGCTCACGGATACAGCCAGATAAATGAAAACATGGACATTCCGGGAATTGTTCAGAAAGCTATTTCAAAACTTCCTGAGAAACTGCGTGTACCACTTATGTTAAAAGATATTGAAGGATTCAGCTACCAGGAAATTGCCGAAACAGTTCAATGTGAAATAGGAACAGTTAAGTCGAGAATATTCAGGGCAAGAGAAAGCCTTCGTAATATATTGAAGCCTTATGAGAGAGATTTAATGGCATGAAAAAGATAGATAAAGATATTGAAATTTTATCAGCTTATATAGATGATGAACTATCTCCCGAAGAAGTGCGTGTTCTTGAGGAGAAAATTAGCATTTCACCAAAGCTTCAGAAGAAGCTTACAGAATTAAAGCGGCTTAAAGAGTTAACAAGATCCTCAGTTAAAAAACTTCCCGAATCTCCTTACTTTGAAACAAGACTTTTTGCAGTCCTTGAAGGAAGTTCTTTTAAAAGAAAAATAAGAAAATGGCTGCCTGTCACAAGCATTGTTACTCTTACACTTTCACTCATGCTTATTTTAAAATTCAATCCTGAGTTTTTGGAAAATGTGGTCGAGGAGCAAAGATCGAACTTAGCCGGTTTTTATAAAGAGAATTTGAAACCGCTTCTTTTTGCTGCTGATCTTAACAACGAAGACATTTTTAATTTTGCTTTTTATAATAAGTTGCCGCTCGATAATACAAAGAAACAGTATTTACAACTTGGCTCAGATTCTTCTGGGAAAGAATTTTTTGAGATAAGAACTGCAGGACAAGAAAATAATAATGATAATTTTCAGAAGTTTGTTCAAACTCTCGACTTGAATGATTCTCAAAAGAGCAGGTTCGATTCAATAATGAGCGATTATGCGGAACAGCTTCAATCCCAGGTCCTTGTAAATAATAAAAATACAGTTGCGATAAATCATAACCTGTGGAATTACCGTAAAGCAATAGCAGCCGATATTCTTAAC
>CAZUOC010000058.1:0-8663 GCA_964622335.1 uncultured Ignavibacteriaceae bacterium | reverse complement strand
AGGACACCGTCTGTAAGTGGCCCAACACTAAAACCATCATTCATTGTATATACTGTTTGTCCGTCACCCGGAACAGTTTCATCTACTCCTTGAGCGGCACACTTAACCCCAACTTGGTCAACAACGACGCCGGTACTTGGTGTAAACTGAAAATATTGTTGACCTTGGTTATCTTGAGCAACAGCAACAGTAATTGTTACATTACCCGTTCCACCGCCCAAACCACCAAACCCCGAAGTATTTATAGGGGAACTATTATCTTTACTGCATCCATATAAAGTTAGTATTAATACTAAGGAGAAAATTGAAAATATAAATTGTTTCATATAAACCCCTTATCTGTTATATAAGATTAAATTTCAATGCTGTTCCTAGCTGAAATGTTAAAATTCTTGCAGAAACATCTGATTGTACTGTAGTTATACCGAATCCAAAAGTAAATTGGGGAGTAAGAACCATTAACTGGCTTAACGGAATATCATATCCTGCGCCTGCTGTTAATTCAAACCTCACATTTAATTCCTTTACTGAGACACTTTTACTATCATAAGTCTTTTGACCATTAATAGTATATTGCTCTCTTACAGAAGCGGAAATATTAAAACCAATGGAGGGTCCAACAACAAAATAAAAAGAACTAGCAGGTAAACTTAATTTAAGTAATGGCTGTATCATAAAGTAAGCGAGGCTAAAATCAGTATCTAACGTGCCTTGTCCAAGATTTTGTTGACCAAGTCCGCCAGTTATTAATTTTGCTGTTCCGCCTGTCTGAGAGTAGCCGATACCCCTGCCGTCATAAAACTGTACCTGTGTTAGCAAGCCAATTGTACGGCTAAAACTCATATCTACTTGAGAACCAAAAAAGAAAGTAAACCCAGTTGCTGTTTCAGTTAAATCTGAGCCAGTTCCTAAATTAAAATTCATTCCGGTGTATGGTCCCAATTTTAATTTAAACTGTCCAAAACTAGTATTTGGAACTACAAACAATAGTAACAAAGTAGCCAAAAGAAGCCGTTTCATATTTACTCCATTTTGTTTGTTAATAATTTGATACTTTTTACTCAATGCGAAAAACATAGGTTTAGCCCAATAAAATCTGCTAAAAATTACCTTTTTAAAAATTACGTTGACAATAACTAAGTCGCAAGTTTTTTCTTTTTGTTATCAGCAAATATTATTATTATGAAACAAGAAAAACCTATATAAGAATTTCTTGTAAAGATTCGTAATTTACCTTTATTGTTTTATCTAAATCTTCTTTTGTATGGGCAGCAGAAATAAAAAATGCCTCAAATTGTGCTGGCGGCAAATAAACGCCTCTTTTTAGCATCTTGTGAAAATATTGTCCGTAGAGGTTCGTATCGGATTTAACCGCTGACTGGAAATCTTTTACTTCTTCATCTGTAAAGAAAAGGGTAAACATAGAACCAACCCTGTTAAGAGTTAATTTCTTGTTTAGTCGTTTTAAATTTTCTTTTATTCCTTTTTCTAGATATGATGATTTTTCTTCCAGTTCGCTATAAAGATTCGAATGCTCTTTTATGTGGCTTAATGCCGCATATCCAGCAGACAAGGCTAAAGGATTTCCACTTAATGTTCCTGCCTGGTAAACAGGTCCCGATGGAGCCACCATTTCCATAATTTCTTTCTTTCCGCCAAAAGCCCCGACGGGCAAGCCGCCGCCGATTATTTTTCCGAATGTACTTAGGTCTGCATTAACTCCTAAAATTTCTTGTGCGCCACCTTTTGCAACTCTGAATCCGGTCATAACCTCATCAATTATTAAAACAATTTTTTCTTCATCACAAATAGCTCTTAATTCTTTAATAAAATCCTCGTCCGCTTTTACTACACCCATATTTCCAACAATTGCCTCAATTATTATTGTGGCAATTTCATTCTTGTTTGCCCGAATAATTTTTTTTACAGATTCTATATTGTTAAAGTCAGCAATTAAAGTATCTGCTGCATTTCCCTTTGTTACACCCGGACTCGTAGGAACTCCGAGGGTAAGAGCGCCGGATCCCGCTTTAATTAAAAAGAAATCTGCATGACCATGGTAACACCCCTCAAATTTTATAATTTTTTCTTTCCCCGTATAACCTCTTGCAACACGGACAGCGCTCATTGTTGCTTCTGTTCCGCTGTTCACCATTCTCACCATTTCAACAGAAGGAACTAACTCTGTAATAAGCTTTGCTGTTTTAACTTCAAGTTCTGTAGGGGCACCGAAGCTCGTTCCGTTTTCAATCGCTTTAAGCAATGCTTCTTTGATGAATGAAGGATTATGCCCGAATATATGAGGTCCCCAGCTACCGATATAATCTATGAATTCATTATCGTCAACATCATAGATTTTAGAGCCCAATGCCTTTTTTACAAATAGAGGATTGCCACCGACAGATTTAAAAGCACGGACAGGTGAATTAACCCCGCCGGGGATATATTTTTTTGCCTCTTCGAATAATTGTGAGCTCTTTGATGTGTTCATAATCTAATGTCTGTTTTAATCATATAAACTTAATAATATCTTTAATTTTTTGGAAGATTGAAGATTATTAATATGCTAAATGTTTTTAACAAGCCATTGATGAAGAGGTAACATCTCAACAAATTTTTTGTAAGTGAAATCCACAGCCTTTTCTTTTTCCAGTTTCTTTAAATCCGAATGCTCTTCATATACATATATTCCATTATAAAGAAGATAATCTGAGTATGGATATTCAGCATCAAAACCTTTGGGAACTCTCTTAAACGTTTTTCCGCCAAGTCCAAATCCCTTTTTCTTTAATTTTTTCAATATAGTTTCAAGCTCTTTTGCATTATCAGGATCATATACAACACGTCTATATTTTTTCAACAGATCGTTGGTGAACATATATTGTCCTGCACCAAGGGAAAAATAATCAGGCTCTACATGAAAATAAAAACCGGAACATTCCATTTTCTTTCTGTCTCCTTCCCACCAGAGAATCCCAAGATTAGTTTTATAAGGAGATTTATTCTTGCTGAACCGCACATCACGGTGAAGCCTGAAAATTGATTTATCTGTTTTAGGTATGGCAATAATACCGGGCGCAACAGCACGTAACATTTCTCCCAGCACCAGAACGAACTCCTGCGCCGGCTCAAAAACCGAGGCGATAAACTCTTCTCTGTGAGATTCAAACCATTTTCGGTTATTATTTTTCTTTAGTTTAGAAAGAAAACTAACGGCCTCTTTAGGGAAATTTTGTGGCATAAGTAATCAATGCAAATTCGTTAAATGATTTTGTTATTTAAAAATTAATTGCATCATATGCACGTCCAAAAGCTTTCCAAATTTTTTTCCGACTTCTTTCATCACACCAACATATTCAAATCCTGCTTTTTTATGAAGTTTTATACTAAAAGCACTTCCATCCGCAATTCTTGCTAATACAGTGTGAAGTCCTCCGTTTCTTCCTTCCTCAAGAATTTTTTTAAGCAAAATAGTGCCTACTCCTTTTCCGCGGAAATCATCCTTAATGTAAATTGATATTTCCGCCGTATCTGCATAAGCACATCTGCCTGACCACCTGTTCAGGGAAGCCCAGCCCACAAACGTACCATCTTCTTCTGCAACAAGAATCGGATACTTATCATTGTGTTCATTAAACCAGAGCCTTTGGTCTTCAATGCTTTTTTGTTCAGTGTCAAATGTTGCTGTTGAATTTAGTACCGCATCATTGTAAATGTCCGTTATCGATTCGACATGTTCTATTGTTGCACGTAAGATATTAAGCATTTATCTTAGCTACTGAAATTATTTTGATGTGCAAAAGTAAATAATTAACGAGTTATAATACAACAACTTTCTAAATGAAAAAATTCGAAACCGAAGTTCATCTAAGCAGGGAAATGAGCCTAATGGACGCAACCCTCATTGGTGTTGGCGCAATGATAGGGGCAGGAATTTTTGTTCTTACTGGTATTGCAGCAGGAGTTGCGGGACCAGCATTAATAATCACATTTGGACTAAATGGTCTGGTTGCATTGTTAACGGCATTTTCTTATGCGGAGCTAGGATCATGTTATCACGACGCAGGTGGAGGATATCTCTGGGTTAAAGAAGGTTTGCCCAAATGGAACGGTTTTATTTCTGGGTGGATGAGCTGGTTTGCGCATGCGGTAGCATGTAGTCTTTATGCGCTCGGTTTTGGCGCCTATTTTGAATTGGTTTTCCATGAATTCAATATAGTGATTCCTCATTGGGGCTTTTTTTCTCCGCAGAAAATTCTTGCTGTAATAGTTGCCGTTATTTTTGGCTATGTGAATTTTAGAGGTGCGTCTGAAACAGGAAAAATCGGGAACATAGTAACAATTGCAAAAATCATTATACTGTTTATTTTTATCGGCTTCGGTCTAAATTTTATCTTAAGCAAAAGCAACTGGACCGATGCGTTTACACCCTTTATGCCATATGGCTGGGGCGGAGTTTTTAAAGCAATGGGATTAACATTTATTGCTTTCCAGGGATTCGAAGTTATTTCTCAATGTTCGGAGGAAATAAAGAATCCAAAGCGCAATATTCCACGAGCAGTTTTTCTTTCTCTCATAATAGTAGTGCCAATTTATCTTTTGATTGCGTTCACAGCGATGGGTTCTGTAAAGCCGGGAAATATGACCCCATGGGAGTACCTCGCCTCTTATAAAGAAACTGCCTTGGTAGAAGTTGCAAAAACATTCTTTGTTGGCGGGGGAATTATGCTTCTTGTGGGTGGAATAATCTCAACTATTTCTGCTCTTAATGCCACTGTTTTTTCTTCTTCGCGCGTAGCTTTTGCAATGGGAAGGGACAGGAATTTTCCGACTTTTTTTGGCAAAGTGCACAAGAAAAATTTTACGCCCCACCTGGCAATTGTTTTTTCATTAATTATAGTTGTATCAATAGCAGTTTCTCTGCCAATTGAAGATGTTGCAAGTGCAGCAGACATCATGTTTTTGCTTCTTTTCCTCCAGGTCAATATCACGCTCATCCGGTTGAGAAAGAAACGCCCCGATCTGGACCGTGGATTTTTCACCCCCTTTTTCCCGTACCTTTCTATTTTAGGAATTTTGTTGCTGCTGTTCCTTGCTGTGTACATGTTTAATTATAGTCCGATGGCATGGGTAGTTACAGCCTGTTGGGTTGGTATCGGCTTGGTTACATACAAAGTGTATGCTTCTTCCCGCGAGGTAGAACACATAAGAAAAGTAAAGTCATTAAAAAGACTTGAAAGAAAAGAATATAAAATACTTACCCCGCTCGCGAATATTAATTCTGTAGAAAACCTTACTCACATATCTAAAGCAATAGCAGTAAAAAATAACGCAGAGATTATCTTTCTTAATGTTACCGAAGTCAGCCAGGGAAGTCCACTGGTTGTTGAATTAAGCGACAGCGATAGAGCTAAAATTTTGTTTGACAAAGCAGCCGCAACAATTGGGGATTCTGAAGTAAAAGCCAGGTCAATTGTAAACGTGTCCCACCGTATATCTGAAGGAATAATTCATACAGCACAGGAGGAAAGCTGCAATTTTATAGTTTTAGGCAGAGAAAAAAATCCTACTTTTTTGGAAAGATTTTTCTCATCAATTATAGACAGTGTAATTCAAAAATTTCCCGGTGAAATTGCCGTTCTTCATGGCAAATTTGAAAAAGAAGAAATAAATACAATATTAATTCCATTCAGTACCGACCTTCATGCAATTCTTGCAACGGAAATAGCCCCGGCATTTTTAGATTATTTTAATTGTAAGATAAAAATTCTTTTGGTTTTCGATCCCCAAATGTCAATACCAGAAAGGGAGGAACGTAAATTAAAAGTAAAAGAATTAATTGGGCAAAACCCACTGACTGCTGAAATAAAAATTTTAGATGATACAGATATTTTAAAAGGGATTGTAGAAGAATCTAAAAATGCAGACCTGATTTTAATGGGTGGGAAAAACGGGGATTTTATTGAGCTAATGTTTGGACGCTCTCTTGCTCAGGAAATCACCGAACAATCTGTTTGCCCCGTGCTTTGGGTAAAAGAGTATGAAGAAAGAGAATCTTTTATTAAACTTTTATTAAAACCAATAAAATATGAAGGTGTGAAAAATGGATAAAAGTATTGAGAGTCCGTTTTTCGATATTGGACAGCAAATAATAAACTATTTACCAAACCTTTTAGCCGGAATTTTACTTCTTGCTGCGGGATGGATAGTGGGCTGGATTGTCAAAAGAATTGTCGTTCAGCTTTTGTTCGTACTCAGGTTTGAAAGGCTTTTTACCCGAATGCAATGGAGGCAGGCATTATCTAAAGCAGATATAAGGCATGCACTCTTTGGTTTTATCGGCAACATAACTTTCTTTATTATATTTCTTATTTTTCTTAATTCAGCGCTCTTCGCAATGAAGCTTACTATTTTATCTAACCTTATTGAACATGGTGTTCTTTTCGTGCCCAGACTAATTGTTGCATTTATCATTTTGGGTCTTGGCTGGATTATAGCTGGCAGAGTTGCAAATTCAGTATACATTGCTTTGATAAAAGAGGATGTGCCGCATTATTCACTTATTTCCAGGTTTGCAAAATTTATAATTATACTTTTCTTTGCAGCAATGGCGCTGGTAGAAATCGATATTGCAATTGAGATTGTTATTATTGGATTTACTACAGTTATTGTAAGCCTTAGCATACTTGCTATCGCGGCAGTTGTTTTTTCAAGCAAAGGCTTTAAAGAGAGGTTTATTAACTCTTCTAAATAGTAAGTGGGATTCTTTTAAATGGTGGAATTTATGAGGGATTTATCATTATTACAGTAACTTCCGGAGTAGAATTATATCTTAAGGGAACAAGAGACATTCCCAACCCCCTTGTAACCACCATAAGAAGATTGCCAAAATGAAAATCGCCACGCACGTATTTGGTTTCAAAAAGAGTAGGAGATAAGTTTTTAAAAGGGAATAGAAAAGTTACCTGTCCCCCGTGAGTATGACCAGCAAGCAGTAGATTAAAATTATATTGCTTTGCTTTTTTTACTAGAAAGTTAGAGGGCTGATGTACCAGCAATATCTTCAAGTCCCCCGAAAATCCATTTCCAACAACAGCATCAAATCTGGATTCATTAATTTTTTCAACATAGGTGTTTGTTATAAATGCGATAGATATTTCTGCACCATTTATCGTAATTATTCTTTCTCCATTATCAATCATTTCTACATTATGTTCTTTAAGGGCCCCCATAACTTCACTTAAGCTTTTACTTGTGTTATGTCTATATGCCCAGTTATCATGATCTCCAACGCAGGAATAAATCCCATATTTTGATTTTATCTTTCCTGCAAATATCGCCGAAGTTTCAATATAATTCGGTGTTGATGTGATAAAATCTCCGCCAACAAGTACAAGATCGGGATCGGTTGAATTAATTTTTTCTATAAATCTTTCCAATCTTGCATTGTTTGTAAATTCATCTGCTTGCATATCAGAAATGAAAATCAGCTTGAAATTGTTGAATGCCCCGGGAAGGGAAGTGTTTTTATATTCTGTAATTCTTGTTGAAACCGTGTAGTAATCATAAAGAACACGGGCAGGAATGTAAATGATGAAGAAAATAGCCAAAGTCATAATAAACTTAGCTTCTCCATGCTGCAGTTTTTCTTTAAATTTTTTATAAACGGGAAATAACACAAGTTTGATTATTTCTATCGGTATCAGGATAAGAAGACACTGAATAACAAGGAACATCCAAATCCAGAAAGGAATCAGGATAAAGTAATCAAACAGAGAGCTATTTGGAATGTATATAATCTGTCCACCGATAGTTGAATAAAGCCATGCTGCCAGGAGATAAACAGGATAAAGGTTAATGATTACCAAAAAGAGAATTGTCCATCTTTTTCTTTTAGTTTCATTTAATCCCGAGAATAAAATCCTTAAGGACGTAATAAGTTTTTTAACAAAGTAGAATTCGGTAAGTATTATAATCAGGATAGCAAGAACAATCCGCCACAAAAACCACATAAGTATTAAAAATCCATAAAAATTAAGATTATTTTAAATTAAGACGAATCATGGTCTCTAAAGTTAGAAATAAAGATAATCATATTACAGACATAATATTTTCAATAAATGTTTTTATTTTTTCATAGTGACTTCCTTTCCAGTATGGTTTTTTACAATGAGAACAAAAGAAAAAATCATTGTGCCAATCTCGTACTTTGGGAGGAAGAAGATCTAATATCTTCTCTTTTTTAACCTTGCTTAATATGCTATTACAATCAAGACATCTTGTAAATTCCCTGATATGATTTTTCAGATCGAACCTTTTAATAATTTCTTTTAACTGTTCCTCCAGACTGTTATTTCTCACCCAATAACCGTGGGTTACATCATTTCTTTTTAAAATTCCTCTGTTTTTTGTAAGGATTGCTCTTTTTTCATCAAGAGATATTTTAATAAGGTTGTCATCAGAAAAATTGTTTTTATATAGAGTATCAAAACCGAGCATTCGTAAATATCTTGCTAACTTTCCAAGGTGGATATCAACTATAAATTTAGGTTCACGCAAAGGTTGTGGTCTAAGGTGCTGCACTCTTGAAATATCAAAAGATTCAAAGACAGGATAAACGCTTATCTCATCTTTGTCATTTACGAGATAAGAAAAACCAACAG
>CAZUOC010000057.1:0-8722 GCA_964622335.1 uncultured Ignavibacteriaceae bacterium | reverse complement strand
CTACAAGTGATTATGACCGAATTTATCTCACACCATTAGGTATAGAAGTAAACAATATTTTTAGTTTAGATCTTACGATTAAGAAGAGTAGAATGAATTTAAATTTCAAATACCTAGAGTAAAAAATGGAAAGAAATATAAAAGAATTATATGTTAATTCTATTTTTGATTCGTTTACAAATGAAGTACCATCGATTATAACAAACAAAATAATTGTTGATTCCGGTCGCAAGTTATATTTGAACCTTATGAAAGATATTCATAATGAGCTTGAGAACATCCAAGAAGAAGAATGTATTGATTACGCCTATAATTTAGTTTTAAATAGAACCTATGAGGGGTATCGGTCTGAGATAGATACTATTTATGGACAGCTTCAATCTATTCTTTCAATTAATATTGAGCCTGCGAGAGATGAATGGGATCGCACTTATAATGTTGATTTCTGTATTAACATTAATGACAAATACATTGGACTTCAAATAAAGCCTATTTCCTCTGGTCAATCATTAAATCAATACCAATGGTTGGAAATGCACAGAAGGAACCATCAAAGATTCGAGAATCAATTTGGTGGTAAAGTATTTTTTGTTTATTCAGTTAAATCAACTGGTAAAAAGAAAATAATTTATAATACAGAAGTCATTGAGCAAATCTCAGAAGAAATTGAAAGACTAAAAAATTTGTAAAGTGCATATAACAAGCCAAATCATAGCAAATTAATCCAACCGTTTCTTTTAGAAAAGCTTTCGTGATATTAAATTGTGCTTGAAGAAGGATTTACCCAAGCCAAATCTAAAAACAAAAGAATAAAAAATGAACGATGAGTTCCCAACAGAAGGAATGGAATTAACTCACATTTTAGTTGTGAGTGATATTGAAAAATCAAAATCATTTTACATAGACATTTTAGGAGCCAAAATATATAGAGAGTATGGAGGTAATTCCTGTGTCTTAAATTTTCAGGGAAGCTGGCTTCTGATTGTCACCGGGGGAGGACCTACAAAAGATAAACCGGAGATTTCATTTAATGTTCCGCAAGATTCAAACTCTGTCAGCCACTCAATGACAATAAGAGTACCGGACTGCCAGAAAGCTTATGAAACACTAAAATCACGTGGCGCCGAGTTTATTACACCTCCTGTAGACTGGGGTACAGAAATCCGGTGTTTCTTCCTTGATCCTGATTCTCACTTGTTCGAAATTAGTGAAAGTAAAGGGTAATTTCCCTTATAAAAAATGACAAAGAAAAACAGACTACCACTGTCATACCGGATTTGATCCGGTATCTCTGCAGAAACAGAAAGATTCCGCATCAAGCCTGCCTGCCGGCAAGGCAGGTGCAGAACGACAACTCAGAATTTTATTTTTCTCATACCGATATGACAAATTGCAAAATCATATTTAACAGGATCTTCCGGATCGAACTTTTTTAATTTTTCAGTTATCTCTTCAGCCATTTTCCAGCTTACATTTTTTCTTTTAGTTAATTTTAAAGAACGGCTTATTCTTGCAACATGAGTATCAACAGGAATAACAAGTTTGGCGGGAGGAATTTCTTTCCACAATCCAAAATCGAGATCATCTTTTCTTACCATCCACCTGAGAAATAAATTTATTCTTTTGCAGGCACTCCCCTTCTCCGGTAATGGAAACATAAATTTTGAACCGATGCTGAGTTCTTTTCGATTAGTTATCTTTTTATAGTTTTCAATAAAATAATTGGAAAAACCTGAAATCGCTTCTTTAAGATTTACATAGTCAGCATCATAAAACTTTAGAAAGAGTTTTTTCAAAGAACCGAACTGACGGTAAGCTTTACTCATCAAAACAAAAAAATCACTTATATCTTCTTCAGAAAAAAAGCGGTGAACAAGAGATTCTCTCTCTAAATACTCCCTCTTAAAACCTAAAACAAAGGCATAAGGTTTGTTACCGGAAAGCCGGACAAATTTGTTAAGTGTATTGATTATTTGTGTAACATTACCATAAGCAAAAACAGAAGCTATGAATCCCATCGCTTCAATATCCTTTTCATCTTTGTACAAATGAAGAAACTGTAGAGGATCTGGAGAGATACTGGATTTATTAAAAGCTTTATAATGGTAATCGAGTTTCTGTTTTAATCGCATTTTACTGAAATAATGAAATAATGATAAGCATTACAAAATCTTAAATGATAAATTGCTATTCAAAAAATAAAAAAATATCTTGATGCAATTGTTGTAAACTTAAAATCAAAATGAACGTTTTAAGACAATTATTATTAACCGCTTTTATTATAACGATTATTTCAACCTTCTCTAAAGGGGAAGAATTAGAAGATAATCTCCAATCTAATCAAAATAAACCAACCGAAGTTACTAAACAGGATTCCGGACAAGTTTCAGAATCCTTAATAGCAGAAAAAAAGAATAAATCTTCTATTGAAAATCTTCCTTTAAGAACTGCTTACGAACCTATTTTAATGCTGCCTGACGGAACATTATGGCGTAATAAATCAGATATAGATTATTTAAGATTTGGTGGAGTTGCGGCTGGAGTTCTCGCCGTTGACATAGGAGGATATTTTAAGCTTAAAAACGAATGGTACAATCATCCAACGACAAAAATGCATGCAGAGAATTTTCAGCTCGATATGAAACTATATAAACAGATGGATAAGTTTGGTCATATGATGCATGCTTATTTTGCAACAGGACTTCTTTCGAGATTATACAGGTGGTCAGGTGTTTCGGGAAAAAATTCTGTCCTGTACGGTTCACTAACCGGCTGGCTGTGGATGCTGCAGATTGAAATTGCAGACGGCTTCTTTGAAGAGTGGGGATTTAGCTGGGGAGATTTAACTTCTAATACTTTAGGAATAACTTTCTCAGCTTTACAGCAGCTCTATCCTCATGAACTAGGTGGTTTGCAATTAAAGTTCAGTTATCATACATCGGATGCTTTAAAAGCAAGAAGATATAATAACGGTGCAAAAATATGGATAGATGATTACGAAGGGTTAACCTGGTGGTTAGCCGTAAATGTGTATCATTATCTTCCTGCTAAGGTTCAGCAAAATTACCCTGAATGGCTTAAGCCTTTTGGATTTGCGATTGGACAATCTGCAACAGGTGTAGCTGATGATCCGCTTCACGGTCAAAGAGAAATTTTCCTGGGACTGGATTATGACTTTCGAAAACTTTCAGTCGGCGATGACAGCAGTATCATTAGGTTTTTAAAGAATGAATTAAACATAATAAGACTGCCCTTGCCGGCAGTTAAGATTACTCCAAACGGAGTCTGGTACGGTTTATATTTCTAATCACTGTTCTAATTATTTATCAATTAAATAAGGAGAGAATAATGAACGGTTCAACTACTGTAACTCCAACCCCAATGATGCAAATGACCGTTAGTAAAATGTCGGGCGATATGCGCTTTGTAGGAATATTTTATATCATAACGGGAGCATTAAACTGTTTATCGATAGTCGGTGCTATTATTGGTGTCCCCTATATTATCTGTGGACTTAGATTAAGAGAATCCGCAGATGCATATAGCAGCTATCTCGGCTCCAACGACAGTAATTTGCTTGAGAGAGCATTTGAAAGACAGGGAAGTTTCTTCTTCATTCAAAAAGTGTTGATGATTATAGGATTAATCTTTGCAGTGTTTGGTATTTTCTTACTTATTACCTTCAGTGCAGCAATTTTCAATTCTTTCGGCGGACATTATTCATATTCTTAAAGCTCAATAGAGTGAGGCAGTTCAGTAAAACTGAACTGCCCCTATATTTTTTTAGTATCTGTATCTTACTTTGAACTTCAAAACAGTTTCACCATCCTGAGGAACCGGGACTTTGAATATAATATTCTGAGCATCTTTCTTTTGATAATCGATTGAAGAACTAAGTATCTCCCAGTTTAAACCAAGAAACCTTTCAACTTCAACAGCTATATCTTCTTTTTTCCTGTTCTTGAATTTCACTTCGTAAGCTTGTTCCCAAACTCTGTTCGTGATTTTTTTGTTCTCTGTCTGAACATCTTCAACTACTACATCAAAAGCTTGTCCTAATTTCAGTCTTACCTTTTCATTTTTTGGAGTGTGGTCTATTAAATCTTCACCTATAAATTCAATAGTTTTTCCATCCGATTTATACATTCTCACTTTACCCTTCGGCATCGGCATTCCCATATTATTTGCTTCTTTATTTTCAAACTCAACAACAACATCTACTTTACCTGTCTGACTTGCACCTGAATAATAGTAGTTTCTTCCACCGCCATAAAAATATTTTTTAACTGCTTTAACGCCTGAAGTTTCAAATAAGGATATCTGTTTGGTTTCATTGTTTGCTAAAGTAGTTGGTCGCTGAAGATTATAAATATGATACTCGAAAAATTCTTTTTCCTGGAATTGTGGCTGCGAAATACCCTGGCTTTTAACCATCATTTCCTGAGGTTGATAATTTACCCTTTGCTGATCTTTAACAAGGTTTACATCCCCGGCTACTAGCTTAAGTGTAGCATCCTTATATGTCGTGCCGGATTTATTTTCTATACTAACCCAGGAATTCAAATCGAGTTTTGTATCGTCGCTATTCAATACTGCGACATATTCTGCATGCCAGTTCATCCCGGAAGTCTGGTAAGAAATTTCGACATCCTGTTTGCCTGATTTAGGAGAATTGACCATCCATAAAAGTGTAGGTTTAGTAATTAAACCTTCCGGTAAAGTGCCGACGGAGAATCTGTATTTAGAAACATTTGGAAGCATAAGCAAACCGCCTTCTTTTTTCTGAAGAACGATTTGACCTCCAAATGACGATAACAGCTTCCCTTCGATAAGCTCACTATTTTCTCCGATTAATTGAATGTCCTTATCAATATACTTTTGAAGAATTTTATCGAGACTTACAAGATCATATTGATAATTTTGTTCAATTACTTCCCCGTTCAAATCTATATGAACACTTGTGGGATCGATGAATTGAGCAACATCTGTTATAGCAATTTGCGATGTCCCCGATTTTATATCAATTGCTCGCAAATCTTTAACCACACCCAGGTTTGAATTATAAACTGTTACCGCTACAGACTTCTGATCTGCCTGCTGTGCAGAGAGGTAATTTGCAGAAAGCAAAAGAAAAAATAGTAATGGTATGACGGATTGTTTTTTCATGATTTTTTTCTCCGTTATCTTGATTAATGATTTTATGGCTTGTTAAACTTCTTCAAAATAAAATAGTTCCTTAGTATTAAAGATTTCTTAAAATGAAAAAATAGATTTTGATTCGCGCATAATGTAAATTTCCTAAGAAAACTAATTATAAAACGGGTATACTAATGTTATATGATTTTTTTATTAAAAGGAAACATTATTTACTGACAATTTTTTCTTTGCTTCTTATATTTGTTTCCTGCTCATCTGCCCAGGCACCGTCATTCGGACAACGAGAAGACAAAGGATTACTACAGTTTAACGAGATTATTGAAGCCTCCGGTATTGCCTCAAGCAGGAAAAATATAGGCGTTTTGTGGACACATAATGATTCGGGTGACAGCGCAAGAATCTTTGCAATCAATACTCACGGCAAACTCCTTGGTATTTATCACATAGAAGGAGCTAAAAACAGGGATTGGGAAGATATTGAAGTCGGTCCCGGTCCGGCAAAAGACAAAGAATACATTTATATTTCTGAAACAGGAGATAACGATGCAAAATATAAAAAGAAATATGTCTACAGAGTTCCCGAACCAGTAGTTGATACGAATCAGGCTCCTGTTTATGAAATACTAAAAGATTGTGATAAGATCACGTTCAAATATCCCGATGGACCCAGAGATGCCGAAACGTTAATAGTCGATCCATTAACAAAAGATATTTATGTTGTTTCCAAAAGAGAAAAGAACGTAAACGTATATCTGTTAAGTTATCCTCAATCACTTGATAATACTATAAAAATAAAATATATGTTAACCTTGCCATTCACTATGATTGTTGGCGGAGATATTTCCTATAATGGAGAGGAAATTTTATTGAAGACTTATGATTCTGTTAATTACTGGAAAAGAGATTCGGGACAATCGGTCGCCGAAGCATTAAAAAATAAATATTATACATTACCCTACATTCGCGAGCCCCAGGGTGAGGCAATTGGCTGGAGCTATAATGCCGATGGTTATTATACAACGAGTGAAAATGAGAATATGGATACTCCAGCTCATCTCTACTTTTATTCCCGCTTAAAACGATAAAATGAATTCTCAAAAATTTTCTTCATTCAAGAATTTACTTAAAGAACTTGCCACAAAAGAAATAAAAATTTTACTTGTGCTGTTCACTTTTTTCTTAAGCCTCTTTGTTTTTATTAATGTGGGAATACTTGTAACCAACGGAACTACTAAACAATTTGATGAATCAATAATAAAATATTTCAGAATAGCAGGAAATAATTCTGAACCTGCAGGTCCATATTTCTTAACAGAATCTATGCGGGATATTACATCTCTTGGCGGCGAAACTGTTATGACAATCATTACAATTTTTGTTTTAGGATTTTTGTATTTCCAGAAACGTTACAAAGCAATGTGGCTTGTTCTTGCAGCTACTATTGGCGGGGCTCTAATTTCATTCGGCCTTAAGGAATTCTATGGTAGAGAACGACCGGATATAAGTTACAGGTTAATGAATGTAACACCTTTAAGTTTTCCCAGCGGTCACTCGATGATGTCTGCTATTGTTTATCTTACACAGGCTGCAATTATTGCAAGAATTCAGAAGAATAAAAAGATAAGAATTTACATTCTCTCTTCTGCATTATTTTTAACATTTATAATCGGGTTGAGCAGAGTTTATCTCGGTGTTCATTATCCAACAGATGTAATTGGAGGATGGACAATCGGTCTGGCGTGGGCTTCTTTTTGCTGGTTTGCTGCGTGGTATTTACAGAGAAGAAATAAATTGAAAAAGGCACCAAATTCCTCCCCTTAATCTGATTCTTACTATATTTATTTTTATTCTAATAAAATTTTCAAACAACAGGTAATCAAATGAAATATTTAGTATCATTTTTTCTAATTGCTTTAATCCTTCAGGGATGCGGAGAGAAAAAAGAGGAAGTAAACAAAAATGAAACTGAGGGAATTGAAATGATAAAGAAGGAAATCGCAAATTTTTCACCAACAGAACTTAAATATGATGATAAGATTCTTGATGACAGACAGAAAATTGTTGTTGAAAAACTTTACCGTGCATCTAAACTAATCGATAGTCTTTTCCTAAACCAGGTTTATTCAAAGAATGAAGAAATAAAAGCTGACCTGTTGGGACAGAATACGGAAGATTCAAAATTAAAACTGGAACTATTCAATATAATGTTCGGACCTTTCGACCGACTGGAACACGATAAGCCATTTATAGGAACCGAAACAAAACCTGCCGGGGCAAATTTTTATCCTGAAGATATGACCAAAGAAGAATTTGAGGGCTGGATAAAAAATCATCCGGAGGATGAAAAGACTTTTACCAGCGAATTTACAATGATAAGGAGAGATGGTGATAGTTTAGTAGCGATTCCTTATAGTGAATATTTTAAAGACAAGCTTACAGAAATTTCAAATTTATTAAAAGATGCTGCCGGTTATGCTGATAATCTATCCCTTAAAAAATATTTGCTTACCCGTGCTGCTGCTTTTCTTAGTAACGATTATTATGAAAGCGATATGGCATGGATGGAAGTGAAAGATAACGATATCGAAGTTGTGATTGGTCCCTATGAAGTTTACGAAGACAATTTATACAATTACAAAGCATCTTTTGAAAGTTTCCTAACGATAAAAGATCCTGAAGAAAGTAAAAAGCTTGAGGTCTTTAAGAAATATCTTAAGGACATGGAACTGCATCTTCCTATCCCTATGAAATATAAAAACCTTGAGCGAGGATCGGAATCTCCAATAGCTGTAGTGAATGAAATCTTTGTGGCAGGTGATTCAAAAGCCGCTGTACAGACACTTGCATTCAATCTTCCTAATGATGAAAGAGTGCGCAAGGCAAAAGGTTCTAAAAAAGTTATGCTTAAAAATGTTTCAGAAGCTAAATATGACAAGCAATTAATTCCAATTTCTAAAATAGTTTTGGAGCTGGGTCAACAGCAATATGTGACTTTTAATTCGTTCTTTACTCATGCGCTTATGCATGAAATGTCTCACGGTATTGGTCCAGGTTTTATTAAAGTTAATGGAAGAAATACTGAAGTTCGAAAAGAGTTGAAAGAAGCTTATGCAACACTGGAAGAATGCAAAGCCGATATACTTGGAATGTATAATAATGTCTTTATGATAGAAAAAGGTGTTTTTCCTGAATCATTTGAAAAAGAAACTTATGTGACATTTCTCGCAGGTATTTTCCGTTCCATTAGATTTGGAATTAACGAAGCACACGGCGGCGGCAATGCGATCATTTACAACTATCTTCTTGAAAATGGTGGATACGAATATGATGAAACCACACAAAAGGTTAAAGTAAATTTTGATAAGGTAGGAAAAGCATTGAAAGATTTAGCAAACATGATTTTAATGATACAGGCAAAGGGTGATTATAATGCAGCAAAAGAATTGATTAAAAAAGATGCAGTGATTTCTCCATCTATGCAAACATTAATAATTAAACTCTCCGATATTCCTGTTGATATAAAACCTGTTTTCCCGGTTGTTGCACAATTTTTATAATACAATTG
>CAZUOC010000056.1:0-8770 GCA_964622335.1 uncultured Ignavibacteriaceae bacterium | reverse complement strand
AAGAAGCTTTTTCAATAAATGATGGACCTGTTTTAATCGAATTTAAAGTTGAAAAGGAAGATATGGTCTTCCCCATTATTCCTTCAGGTGCAACTTTGAAAGAGATGATGACCAAACGTCTTGATCCAAAGGAGATGACATAAAAATGAGACATACAATTTCTGTTCTTGTAGAAAATCAATTCGGAACATTTAACCGTGTTGTTACAATGTTCAGCGGAAAAGGTTTTAATGTTAACAGCCTTTCCATTGGGGAAACCGAAATTCCTGAAATTTCGAGAATGACAATCGTAACCGAGGGTGATGAAAAAATCATCGAGCAGGTAGTTAAACAGTTAAACAGATTAATTGATACAATTAAAGTTGTTGATCTCTCCGGACAACCGAGAGTTGAAAGAGAACTTGCACTCATTACTGTTTATTATCAGAAAGGTAACCGAGCCGATATTGTCAGCGTCAGTGAAATCTTTCGCGGTAATGTTGTTGATATAAATAACAAAACAATTACTTTGGAAATTACGGGTCCGCCGGATAAAATTGATGCAGCAATAAATGTTCTTGATGCATACGGAATTAAAGAAATGGCTCGCAGCGGTACAGTTGCACTTAAAAGAGGCGAGCAAACCAGGGATAAAAAGGAATTAGTAAAAAATAATTTACAGGTATAAAAATGTCGAATGAAATGAAAGTTTATTATGACAATGATGCTTCCTTAAGTTTTTTGGAAGACAAAAAAATTGCAGTTCTCGGTTTTGGTAGCCAGGGACATGCTCATTCATTAAATCTTAAAGACAGCGGATTAAATGTTTGCGTAGGTTTAAGAAAAGATAGTGCAAGATGGGAAATGGCTGCCAATGCAGGATTAGAAGTGAAAACTGTCAGCGAAGCCGTTAAATGGGGAGATGTTGTTATGATTCTTCTTCCCGACCAGGTTCAGAAAGAAGTTTATGATAAAGAAATCGGACCTTACCTGAAACCGGGAAGCACACTTGCATTCGGACATGGTTTCAATATTCATTACAAACAAATTGTTCCTCCTGAAAACATTAATGTGATGATGATTGCTCCTAAAAGTCCGGGTCATCTTGTAAGAAGAACTTTTTTAGAAGGAAGCGGTGTTCCAAATTTAATTGCAGTTCATAATGATTATTCTGGAAATACAAAAGATGTTGCACTTGCTTGGGCTAAAGGAATTGGCGGTACAAGAGCAGGTGTTATCGAAACTAATTTTAAAGATGAAACCGAGACCGATCTTTTTGGCGAACAAGCTGTTCTTTGCGGCGGCTCAGCAGAATTAATTAAAGCCGGGTTTGAAACTTTGGCTAATGCCGGTTATCCTCCGGAACTTGCTTACTTTGAATGTATGCATGAAATGAAACTCATTGTCGACCTTTATTATGAAGGGGGATTATCGAGAATGAATTATTCTGTGAGCGATACTGCCGAATACGGTGGAATGACAAGAGGTAAAAAAGTAATAAATGATGAATCAAGAAAAGCGATGAAAGAGATTTTAGCTGATGTTCAATCCGGAAAATTTGCAGATGAATGGCTAAAAGAATATTACAGCGGAGAAAAAGAAATGCACAAGCTGCGGGAAGAAAATAAAAATCATCCTATTGAAATTGTTGGAGCTAAATTAAGAAGTATGATGAGTTGGCTTTTTAAAAAACCTAAAAAAGAAGAGGTTGGTGTATGAGCTTTAAAATAGCTCTTCTGCCGGGAGATGGTATCGGACCTGAAGTTACGTCAGCGGCAGTTGATGTTTTAAAATTTGCCGGTGAAAAATTTAAGGTTGATTTTGAACTGAAAGAATATATTGTTGGCGGATGTTCTTATGATAAACATGGTACACCGTTGACAGATGAAGTTCTTCAGGCTTGTTATGATTCCGATGCTGTTCTTCTCGGTGCAGTCGGCGGAACCAAGTGGGATTCTCTTCAGAGTAATCTGAAACCGGAAGCAGCTTTACTTAAACTTCGTAAATCGCTTGGATTATTTATTAATGTTCGTCCGGCAAAGGTTTATAAAGCTTTGCTTAATTCTTCTTCTTTAAAAGCCGATATTCTTAAAGGAACCGATCTTTTAATTTTAAGAGAATTAACGGGAGATGTTTATTTCGGTGAACCGCGCGGTATTGATGATGAAAAAGGTTTTAATACGATGATTTATACAAAGAAAGAAGTTGAAAGAATTGCACGTTACGCTTTCGAAGTCTCATCAAAAAGAAAAAAGAAACTTCATTCTGTTGATAAAGCAAATGTTCTTGAGACTTCACAGTTCTGGAGAAAAATAGTAAACAATATTAGTAAAGATTATCCAAACGTTTCTCTCGAACATATGTATATTGATAATGCTGCAATGCAATTGGTAAGAGATCCAAAACAATTTGATGTTGTTTTAACACAAAATATGTTCGGCGATATTCTTAGTGATATAGCGGGAATGATAACGGGAAGTCTCGGAATGCTTCCTTCAGCTAGTCTCGGAAGTGATTATGCACTTTATGAACCCGTTCACGGAAGTGCCCCGGATATTGCAGGACAAAATAAAGCGAATCCTCTTGCTACAATTTCTTCCGTTGCTTTAATGTTTTTCCATTCTTTCCAGATGAACAAAGCAGCAGAATTAATTGAAGAAGCAGTCTCAAGAACTCTTGATGCAGGATACAGAACAAAGGATATTTCTCAATCCGGCGATCAGGTTGTTTCAACAACAAAAATGAAAGATCTGGTAATAGAGAATTTTAATACAATTTATGACGAACAGGCACTTGGTGTCTTTACTCTTTAACTAAAATAACAGAAGTAAAATGGACAACAAAAAAGTAATCATATTCGACACAACCTTAAGAGACGGAGAACAATCTCCAGGCGCATCTTTGAATGTTCTTGAAAAGATAGAAATAGCAAAGCAATTACAAAGACTAAACGTTGATATAATTGAAGCGGGTTTTCCAATCTCCTCCCCTTCACAGTTCGAAGCCGTTAAAGCAATTTCTGCAGAAGTGAGTTGTGTTGTTGCCGGACTAGCACGGGCTAAAGAGCAGGATATTCTTACAGCTTACAATGCTCTGAAAGATGCTGAGAAATTCAGGATACATACTTTTATTGGTACATCGGATATCCATATTCTTGGAAAATTTTCAAACGAGTCTTACGGAAGATCATTATCTGAAAAAAGAAGAATTGTCTTTAAGATGACTACTGATGCTGTATCCTTAGCAAGAACCCTGACGGACGATGTTGAATTCTCAACTGAAGATGCAGGAAGAACTGATATCAATTATCTGTGTGATGTTATAGAAGCAGCTATTGAAGCCGGTGCAACAACAATCAATGTTCCGGATACAACCGGTTATACTTTCCCTGAAGAATATGGAAAGATATTCAAACACATTAAGCAAACTGTAAAGAATATTGATAAAGTTATTCTTAGTGTTCATTGCCACAACGATCTTGGGCTTGCAGTTGCAAATTCTTTAAGTGGTGTTATAAATGGGGCGAGACAGGTTGAATGCACAGTTAATGGAATTGGCGAAAGAGCCGGTAATGCTTCCCTTGAAGAAATTGTCATGGCTCTTAAAGTAAGGAAAGACCTGCTGGATCTTTATACCGACATTAAAACTGAAGAAATCTATAACACAAGTAAAATGGTTTCTTCTTTTACCGGATTAATTGTGCAGCCGAATAAAGCAATTGTTGGAGACAATGCTTTTGCTCACGAAGCCGGCATTCACCAGGATGGAATGTTGAAGGATAGAAACACTTATGAAATTATGTCTCCTCAGACTGTTGGTTTCCCTAAAACAAAAATTGTACTTGGTAAACATTCCGGTAAGCATGGTTTAAAAGCAAGATTGTTTGAAATAGGCTACAAACTTAGTGAAGCTGAATTGAATGAAGTTTATGAAAAGTTTACTGACCTTGCTGATAAGAAGAAAGAAATATTTGATGATGATTTGCGCTTTTTAATGGGTGACAGTTTTGCAGGCATCAGCAGTAATCATTATGAACTTGATTACATTCATGTAACTATGGGTACAAAACATCTTCCTACTGCAACTGTTAAGATTAAAAAAGCTGATAAGGTTTTCCAGGAGTCTGCAACGGGAGATGGTGCTGTTGATGCATGCTTCAAAGCAATAGAGCGGGCTTTAGCCACAAAGCTTAATCTCGAATCTTACCAGGTAAGATCGATTACTTCCGGCAGACAGGCTCTGGGTGAAGTTATTGTTCGCATAAGGGAAGATGAAAAATATTTTTCAGGCAGAGGAATTTCCACTGACATTATAGAAGCAAGTGCGAAGGCTTATATAAATGTTGTTAACGTTTATCAAAATTACTTAAAAGCAAAAGAAGAAGATTTAATGAACCAATCTTCACTTTCAGATATTTCACAAGCAATTTAAGGAACTACGATGGGAATGACCATAACCGAAAAAATTTTAGCAAAATCCTCCGGAAAAAATGCCGTTGTGCCTGGAGAAAATCTCTGGCTTAATGTTGATGTTCTTATGACACACGATGTTTGCGGACCACCGACAATCGGTATCTGGAAAAAAGAATTCGGCGATAAGGCGAAAATATGGGATAAGAAAAAATTAGTGATCTTCCCGGATCATTACATCTTTACAAAAAATCCGCATGCAAACAGGAATGTAGAAGTGCTCAGATCATTTGCAAAGGAATATGATATTCCAAACTATTATGATGTTGGAACCGAAAGATATAAAGGTGTTTGCCATATAGCTCTTGCTGAAGAAGGTTACAATATTCCGGGAACTGTTTTATTTGGAACTGATTCGCATACTTGTACTTCCGGTGCTTTTGGGATGTTCTCGACCGGAGTTGGAAACACAGATGCGGCTTTTATTCTCGGTACTGGGAAAATCTGGGAAAAAGTTCCCGAGTCTCTTCTTTTCACATTTGATGGTGAACTGCCAAAATATATTACCGCGAAAGATCTTATTCTTAGAGTTCTTGGTGACATTACTACCAACGGGGGAACTTACAGAGCATTAGAATTTAACGGTGACGGAGTTTTCTCTTTATCTATTGATGAAAGAATGACTTTGACAAATATGGCTATCGAAGCCGGCGCAATGAACGGAATAATTGAAGCCGATGAAACTGTCGTGAATTATGTTAAAGAAAGATCAGACAAAGAATACCAGATTTTTAAAAGCGATAACGATGCAAATTATAAAGCAAAGCACAGGTACAATGTAAATGATTTTGTTCCGCTTGTAGCTAAGCCACACAGTCCTGATAACATAGATACCGTGGAAAATGTTAAGGGAAGAAAACTAACAAAATGTTATGTCGGTTCCTGTACCGGTGGAAAGCTTAGTGATTTTGTTTCTGCCGCAAAGTTTTTATTTGGTAATGAAGTTAGAGTACCGACTTTCATTGTTCCGGCAAGCACTTCAGTCGCAGAACAACTTGAAGTTGAAACGATTTCCGGCATCACCTTAAAAAACATTTTTGAAAAAGCGGGTTGTGTAATTGCACAATCTTCCTGCGCAGCATGCCTCGGTGGACCAATGGACACAATTGGAAGAGCACAGGATGGCGAGGTCATTATTTCAACAACTAACAGAAATTTCCCCGGAAGAATGGGAAGCAAAAAATCTGAAGTTTATCTCGCTTCACCTTTAACAGTAGCGGCTTCTGCATTAACCGGGGAAATAACTGATCCAAGAGATTATATGTAAAGCCCATCCTAAAATCCTTCCCAAAGGGAAGGACATTAGGAACAAAGTTGATAAATAAAATGATAAAAAAAATTAGATAAAATAATTTTAAAAAGCCCTCTCCTATGGAGAGGGTTTGGGAGAGGCTCTTTATTATGGAAAAAACAATAAAAGGAAAAGCATTTGTTCTCGGGGATAATATTGATACTGATCAGATCATTCCTGCTGAACATCTTGTTTATAGTATGAATGATCCGAAAGAAGCACAGCTTTATGGAAGATACGCTTTATCAGGTGTTCCACTTAGTGAAGCCGGACTTCCGAAAGGAAATATTCCTTTCATCAATGGTGAGGAAGTAACCTCAGGTTATTCAATTATAATCGGAGGTTCAAACTTTGGATGCGGTTCTTCACGTGAACACGCTCCTTATGCTCTCATGAAAGCCGGAGTTAAAGTAGTGATTGCAGAATCTTATGCAAGAATCTATTACAGGAACAGTGTTGATGGCGGTTTCGTAATTCCTTATGAAGCAAAAGAAAAATTAAATGATGTTATCTCAACAAATGATGAGCTCGAGATCAAGCTTAATGAAAACAAGTTGATTAATCATACAACAAAAAAAGAATATTCATTAAACCCTCTGGGAGATATTCTGCCAATCATTGAGGCGGGAAATCTTTTTGAGTATGCAAGAAAATCAGGAATGATTGCTTAATTAATTAAAAAAAGAAAAGAATAATGGAAAAGATTGAACTATTCGATACAACATTAAGAGACGGAACACAGGGAGAAGCGATAAACCTTTCTGTGCAGGATAAACTTTTAATCGCTTCAAAGTTAGATGAATTTGGAGTTGATATTATAGAAGGCGGATGGCCGGGAAGTAATCCGCGTGATGAAGAATTCTTTGAAAAAGCAAAATCTTTAAAATTAAAAAATGCCCAATTATGTGCCTTCGGTTCGACTGCACGTTCTCTCGATAATATTGAAACGGATTTTAATCTGCAAGCTTTAATTAAAGCTGAAACTCCAATTATTTCGATTTTTGGAAAAACATGGAGACTACATTCGGATTTAGGACTTGGGTTAACAGATAATGAAAATGAAGAATTGATTTTTAAGTCGGTTAGTTTTCTCAAATCTAAAGGAAGAAGAATTATTTATGATGCTGAACATTTCTTTGATGGATATAAAGATGATCCTGAGTTTGCAATAAGAATGTTAAAAGCTGCTGAAAAGGGCGGCGCAGACGTGCTCGTTCTTTGCGATACAAATGGTGGTTCACTTCCTGACGAGATATTCAAAATCGTAACCGATCTGAAAAAAATATTTAACACAAAATTAGGAATTCACACTCACAATGACAGCGAACTTGCAGTAGCAAATTCTTTAGCAGCTATAAATGCTGGTGCTGATCATGTACAGGGAACAATAAATGGTGTGGGTGAAAGATGCGGAAATGCAAATCTTTGCAGCATAATTCCGAATCTTATTCTTAAACTAAAAAGAGGATTTGTTCAGGATATTAATCTCGATAACCTCACTTCTGTTTCAAACTATGTTTACGAACTGATGAACCTTGTGCCCAATACAAGAGCAGCATTTGTAGGAAGATCAGCCTTTGCACACAAAGGTGGAATACATGTTAGCGCGGTTCTGAAAAACAGTAAAATGTACGAACATATTCAACCTGAGAAAGTCGGGAACAAACAGAGAGTTTTAGTATCTGATCTTTCAGGACAAAGCAATATTAAATACAAGGCAAAAGAATTAGGTATCGATCTTTCAGATAATAAAGAGATAAGTAAAAAATTAGTCGATCATATAAAATTTCTCGAACACAGCGGATTTCAATATGATGGTGCTGAAGCTTCATTCGAATTGCTGCTTCGCTCAGAAATTGGAGAGTTCACACCTTTCTTTGAAGTTCAGGACTCAAAAGTAAACGTTGTTTATGATAATCATGGAAGATCATATTCTGAGGCCGTTCTAAAACTAACAGTTGATGGAGAACTTGAACACACTGCTTCCGATGGAGATGGTCCGGTTAATGCTCTCGATAATGCTTTGCGTAAAGCTTTGATGAGATTCTATCCCGAAGTTGCATTAATAAAACTTGTGGATTATAAAGTCCGCGTGCTTGATGGCAGTGATGGCACCGTTGCAAAAGTAAGGGTTATGATTGAATCGAGTGACGGAGAAGAAACATGGACAACGGTTGGTGTTTCAGAAAATATTATCGAAGCAAGTTTCCAGGCTCTTAGCGACAGCCTGAATTTCAAATTATTTAAATACCACAAATCCGAGAGCAAAAAACAGATGGAACAGAAAATTGCATAAATATTCAATTTTATTGTAATAAAATTCAATTATTTCACTTTTTTCTGAAAATATATTCATTTATCTGTTGACAGAGACAATTCCATAATATACATTTACGAGTGAATTTCAACTAAAAAGTTATAATGAATTACAGAAAATTAAACATAATTTCTACCCTTTTACCAGCAACTTATCCAGTCCGCTGCCGCCCCCTATGAGGGGTATAAATCCATTCATTTCGTTTTTTCTAAAAATAAATTTTTAATTAATAAAGGAATAAAATGATTTCGGTAGGCATAATAGGTGGAACTGGATATACAGGTAAAAAACTAATTCAATATTGTAATAGTCATCCTTTTATAGAAGATTACAAAATATATTCCGGCAAAAGCGCTGGAGAAAATCTTTATGATTATTTCCCGGGATTAGTCGGTTTAGTTAATGATACAAAAATAAATTCTGTTAACGATCTTTCTTTTGAACACGATCTTTACTTTATCGCTTTGCCTCATGGCGAATCACTTAACTACATTCCTGCATTAATATCAAATGGAAAATATGTTATTGATCTAGGAGGAGATTTTAGGCTCGATGCAGAAGAGCTTTATGAAAAATGGTATAAATATTCCCATAGTTCATCTTACTTATTAAAGACGAAGATATATGGGCTGGCGGATTATCCTTCAACAAATTATGATGACTTTAAGCTTGTTGCAAATCCGGGCTGTTACCCGACTGCAGTGCTTCTGTCAT
>CAZUOC010000055.1:0-8862 GCA_964622335.1 uncultured Ignavibacteriaceae bacterium | reverse complement strand
AATAAAGATTGGAAAATATCGTACTCGCCGGAGGACTCTTCAAAGATGAGCAATAGTCTGGTTGGCGTTATAAATTTATTATTACCATCAGGTAAGTATAAAATGATAGTTACCGGAGAGGATTCTTTACAAAGTAGTTTTTCCAAATCAGCAGAGGAATATTTGACCGTAAAACCTTTTATAAAAGGTAATATTTCAACGAGTGATTTACAGTTTGCTTCAAATATATTACAGGGTAGCTCTAATAAAAATTCTATTTTTTATAAAAACAGCTATGAGGTTATTCCTTTACCAACATCTGTTTATGGTGAGAACCAACCAGTTCTTTTTTACTATCTCGAATTATATAATTTACAAAGTGTAGGTAATGAAGCACCTGTGAAACTGAATTCATTTGTATATAGCAGCAAGGGACAAATGGTTTATAACAAAATTAAATTAATTACTACCAAGGTAGATTCAAGGGTTGAAGTAGGTACGGTAGTGGTTAACAAGCTTGCAACTGACAGCTATACTTTGATAGTTGCTCTTATAGATAGTATTGGAAATTATGGTGTATCATCCTCTAAAAGATTTTTTGTTTACAACCCTTCTGTCCAAGTAAATGATTCGCTAGATAATATACCTGCTACAAATATACTTGCCACTCAATTTGGCGTGATGTCGGAGGAGGAGTTAGACGATTTATTTGACAAGTCCGAGTATATTGCATCAACAGCCGAGATTGAGCAATATAATTCCCTCAATAGTATTGAGGGGAAAAGAACATTTATTAATCAATTTTGGAACGCTAGAGATTCCAATCCTTCAACCCCCAGGAATGAATTCTATTTAGAATATTTAAATAGGATTCAACATTGTAACCAGATGTTTGGTGCTTTAGGAAAAGAAGGATGGAAGACAGATAGGGGCAGAATATATTTGAAATATGGCGAACCAAGTGAGATAGAAAGATTTCCTAATCAATTAGATACCAAACCTTATGAAATCTGGCACTATAACGAGATACAAGGAGGGGTAGTCTTTGTTTTTGCCGATCTCACAAATTTTTCTGATTACCAATTGATTCATTCAACAGCCAGAGGTGAATTACGGGACGATAACTGGCAAAGAAGAATTAACACGTTCTAATTTCTCCGGAAATATTGTTTAATTTTCGGCAGCCTTTTTGGTAAATTTAAACCCACCATGGTATCAGCTTTGAAAAATATTTTAGAATATATTCCCTTTTTGTTTCTTGATAAGATTATCAGGCTATTCGGAGTTAATTTATCAAGAAAGCTTTCAGTTATTTTAGCCTTCATCTTTTTTTATGTTATTCCGATTAGAAAGCAGGTTGTGTTTTCTAATCTTAGAAAAGCATTCCCGGAATTTGATGAAAAAAGACTAAAAGAAGTTGCTTTTGGTTGTTACAGAAGTGTTATTATTAGTTTCTTTGAAATTCTGCATATGCAGAAGATGAACCGCACAGAAATAATTAATATGTTAAATGTTGATAATGCTGATCTTATAGTAAATAATTATCAGGAAGGTAAAGGAGTAATTCTTCTTTCAGCACATTTTGGAAACTGGGAGTTAATAGCTACTTCAGTTAGTGCAAGAATAAATATTCCTTTTCACGTTGTTGTAAAACATCAAAGAAATCCTTACGTGGATAAAAAAATAAATTCTATAAGAGTAAAATGGGGTAACAAAATCGTTTCTCTGGGAATTTCAATCAGGAATATTTATAAAGAGCTTAAGAGCAAAAATCTTATTGCTATGGTTGCCGATCAAAGAGGTTCAGCCGATGGACTAAGAATAAGATTTTTCGGTATAGAAACAGCAATTTATCCGGGACCTGCAATCTTAGCAGTAAAAACGGGAGCCCCGTTAATTTACGGCATTACAATCAGACAACCGGATTTTAGCTATAAAGTAATTTTGGAAAAGATAAATCTGGAAGATCTCTCGGATGATGAAGAAGAGAAAGTTAAAGAGATAAGCCAGCGGCTCGCCTCATTTTTAGAGAAATATGTTCGACAATATCCTGAACAATGGTTATGGATGCACAAAATCTGGAAATATTAAAGATTACAAAATATGACGAGAGAATCTCTTCGGGGCAAGATTGTAAAGTTGAAAGATTCACTTCTACAAAAGAAATGAATTAAAATTTAATGAAAGAAAAAATATTAGTAATACAGACAGCTTTTATTGGAGATGCTATTTTAACACTTCCTATGCTGCAAAAGTTAAAAGAAATGTATCCGGAAAGTGAATTGGATGTTGTTGCAAATCCAGTAACTTCGGAAATTTTCTCTTCAGCTCCTGTAGTAAATAATGTTTTGGTTCTTGATAAAAGAGGAGAACATAAGTCGATATTTTCATTGATAAAGTTTACCAGAAAACTCAAAGAGAAAAATTATACAAAACTTTATTCACCGCATCGATCATTCAGAACTTCGCTGATAGTTTTGTTTTCCGGAATAAAAGATACTTACGGATTCGACAACAACAGTCTAAGGCATGTTTATAAAAACATTATTAAATACCATTTTAATGAACACGAAGTTAAAAGAAATCTTGATCTGATAAGTTTTAATCATACTAATGATTGGGAAATATTACCAGAGATTATAATTGCCAACGAACAACAAAAAAAAGTTGATGATTTTTTAACCCGGAATAATTTAAGTAATACAATTGCTATAGCTCCCGGAAGTGTGTGGAACACCAAAAAATATCCGCCCGAATATTTTGAAAAAATAATTGATTATCTTACGGCAAAGCTTTATAAAATAATTTTGATAGGCAGCGCAAAAGAAGATGTTATTTGTGAAAATTTATCATCCCGGTTTGATGAGAACGTAATATCTGTTGCCGGAAAGTTTTCAATCGTTGAGTCTATACAAATGCTAAAAAATGTAAAACTATTAATTTCGAATGACAGCGCTCCGACACATATGGGAGTTTGTGCTAATATTCCTGTTTTAACGTTGTATTGTTCAACTTCTCCGGCTTTCGGTTTTTATCCTTATAATGAAAAAAGTAGCTATTTAAGTTTTGATGATTTATCTTGTAAGCCCTGTGGTATTCACGGTTATGATGAATGCCCGATTGGAACATTTAGATGCGGTAATGAACTTTATCCACAAACAATAATTTCAAGAATAGAAAAGATGTTGAATGATTAATACGAAGTTTGCTGAATTAGTTAATATTGATAATAGTTTTGAAGAGGCGGTTCAGAAGGCTAAAAAACTCTACTTAGAGGGAACAATTTTTGTTCATCCAACCGACACGATTTATGGCTTCGCAGCTAATCCATTTAACGATGAGATAGTACAAAAAGTAAACGAAATAAAACAACGCGGTTTAGGTAAAAGATATATACTCCTGATTAATAATGTTGATAATCTTTTAACATATACGGATATTCAATCGGAAAAGCATCTTGATTTTTTGATTTCAATCTGGCCAAACCCCGTTTCAGTTGTTCTTAAACTGAATAAAAAAACTTCTGAAATTCTAAAGAACGAAACTGCTGCGTTTAGAATTCCAAACCACAGGTTTAGTATAAAACTATTGAATGCTATAAATATGCCGATGATTTCGACAAGTGTTAATAAAAAAGACCAGGAACCTCTTATTGATCCTATAATGATTAGAGATGAATTTGGTTCAGAGATCGATACTATTTTTTATTCCGATAAAAAATTATTTTTTGAATCATCAACTATTATTGATTTGAGTGACAGCAAACCTTTATTATTACGTGAAGGAAAGATCAAATTTGCTGATTTATTAAAAAAGTTTAATTAAGGGCGGCTCAGGTGAATTTTTTTAATAAACTGAAAAAAATTAAGAATTTTTTCATACTTGTTATTCCAGGTCAGTCAGCCACAGAAGCAAAATCACACAAATTCTCCATAAGTAAAGTCGTGGGAATTTTGTTTGGATATACATTGTTAATTTCTTTTTTAGGATACTTGTTTTTTTCGATCACTCCCTTAGGTAATATTTTCTTTCCTGAGACTAAAACTTTTTCCGATCAGGATATTAAGAAAATTAATGAGCTAAATAGCCGGATGATATTTTTATCAAAGGAACTTGAAGATCTCAAATCGACAAATGAGAAATTAAGAAACGCCATAATGCTTGGAGATTCGTCAATTATAGAGTCGTTAAATGTAAAAGATGATACAACTTCACTTAAGAAAAAAGCAGGGGGAAGTATTTTATCGGTAATTAAGGACCTTTTCTTCACCGAAAAAAGTGATAGTGAAAAAAATAATACAGAAAAAATTGATTATTTTGTTAAACCCGTAAATGGTTTTATAAGCAGGGGATTTAATGCTGAAATAGGTCACATAGGCATTGATTTTGTTGTTAAAGTTGGTACGCCGGTTTATGCCGCAGCAAACGGTTATGTTGTATTTGCCGATTATACTCCGAGAGATGGATATATGATGATAATTAATCATGCCGATGATTATATTACAGTTTATAAACATTGTTCAATGCTGTTAAAGAAGGTAAGAGATAGAGTTTTCCAAGGAGAATTAATTTCTCTTAGTGGAAATACCGGTGAGATTACAACTGGTCCTCATTTACATTTTGAGATATGGAAGCAGGGACGACCAATTAATCCTAAAGACGTATTTTCTAACTAACAGAAGGAGATATAAAATTGATAAAGCCAAAAGGTTTTGAAGATAGTACCGATGAAGTAACAATCATCAGTTCCGGTGTTGTTATTGAAGGTAAACTTTCCAGCAAAGGAAATGTTAGAGTCGACGGTACAGTAAAAGGTGATGTTAATGTAAACGGAAGTGTTACTATTGGCGAAAGCGGTGACATTAACGGCGAAATTAATGCAGACGTTATTACTGTTGGGGGAAAAATAGTTGGTAGGCTTAATGCCAAAGAAAAAGTTGTACTGGAAGTAAAAGCAGTATTAAAGGGGGATTTAGTCACTAAAATTTTAGTTGTTGAAGCAGGTGCCAAGTTTGACGGTAACAGCAAAATGGGCGAAGGCGGATCTTCTATGCCCAAGCCAAATGTTCCGCCACCGCTAGAAAAATAGAATGAAGGAAAATCCTGATAAGAAAAATGACTGGGGAGCTTATCTTAAGGATTACGGACCTTATCTTGGTTTAGGACTTCAGCTTGCTATAACTGTTGCAGCAATGACTTTCCTGGGAGTATGGCTCGATGGTAAATTTAATACTTCTCCATGGTTGACTGTTGTTTGCTCTTTTTTAGGAGTATTTGCTGCTTTGTATAGTTTCATTAAAGAGGTTATGAAATCAGACAAATGATTAAAACAAGGAAATTTTTTCTGTTTGTTTTAATCTTTCTAATTTTACTGATTTTTGCCTCTGTTTTGTATTTTGCAAACATTTTCTCTTTCTCTCAGTTTATTTCGATTCTTCTCGCTTTTGGGATTACAGCAGCTAATTTTTTAGGTCTATTTTTATCTGTTAAAATGGGCTTAAAAAAGCCTGATGAAGCTTTTATAAAAATCGTATTTGGCTCAATGATTATAAGGTTTTTCTCACTTTTGCTGATGATATTAATTTCCCTCGTTTTTTTGGATATAAACAAGAATAGTTTTATATTTTCAATCTTCATTTTTTACATTTTGTTTTTATTCATTGAAATCTATTACCTAAATTTCCGAAAACATAATTATTTTGATGCTTATTGAAGGAATAAAAGATACTTTAGCCGCCAATGCTGTGGTTCAGAGTTCAACAGGGGGGGACTGGATTCTGCATCATGTGATGGACAGTAACTATCTTGATTTTGAACCTTTCGGAACTATCCCCTTACCTCATATAGAATTATTCGGGCTCGATATATCGATAACCCGTTATGTTGTATTTATGTGGATAGTTGCAATTCTTCTGGTTGTAATTTTAGTATCCGCCTCAAAAAGTTATAAGAAATCTCTGATTCCCAAAGGATTCGTAAATATTGTAGAGCTAATGGTTGTATTCGTACGAGATGAAATTGTTATGCCGACAATCAAAGAGGATCAGGATAAGTATCTCCCTTATCTTCTAACAACTTTCTTTTTTATTCTACTTGGTAATTTCTTTGGTTTAATACCTTTTTCTGCAACTATAACAAGTAATATAGCAGTCACTGCAACATTGGCAATAATAAGTTTTTTTATGACGCAGCTTGCAGGAATAAGAAGCTATGGATTTTTTGGATATTTTAAAGCTATGATTCCACATGGAATGCCGCCTGCAATTTTGCCGTTAATTATTGTTGTAGAAGTACTCGCGCTTTTTACAAAACCATTTGCATTGTGCATTCGTCTTTTTGCAAATATGATTGCCGGGCACGTAGTTATTTTTTCGCTGCTAGGACTGATATTTATTATGGGTTCTATATTTGTAGCACCCATTTCAATTGCTTTTGCTTTATTTATTTATATGCTTGAACTCTTGGTTGCTTTAATTCAGGCATATATTTTTACTATGCTGTCTTCGCTTTTTATAGGAATGGCAGCATACCAGGAACATTAATTATAAAAAAAAATAAGGAGATAATTTTTATGGATTTAGGATGGTTAAGCGCTGGTATAGGCGCAGGAATTGCCGTATTAGGAGCCGGCTTAGGAATTGGCAAGCTCGCTGCTTCTGCACTCGAAGCTATGGGCAGGCAGCCCGAAGCAGCTGGTCCAATCAGAACGAATATGATTATTGCTGCCGCTTTGATTGAAGGTATTGCATTTTTCGCTCTTGTAATTTGTATTTTGCTTGCTCTCAAAACAGCTTAATTATTTAAGAGTTAAAAAAATCGGGATAAAAAATTATGCTTAATTCCTTAATGATTCTCGCATTAGCTTCAGAAGGGGGAAGCCTGATTGATGTTAATCCGGGACTGATATTCTGGACAGCAATAACTTTCATACTTCTACTTCTTATACTTAAGAAATTTGCGTGGAAGCCTATACTTTCTGCTTTGTCCCAAAGAGAAGATGCAATAAAAGATTCTCTGGAAAAAGCTGAAAAGGCTAAAGAGGAAGCACAAAAAATTCTTCAGGAAAACCAGGCATCCATAACGAAAGCTGAAGAGGAATCAAAAAAAATAATTGAACAGAACCGTGCTTATGCAGATAAATTAAAAGAACAAATGTTGAAGGACAGCAAAGTACAGGCTCAAAAAATTATTGAAGATGCTTCATCGGAAATTGAGAGAAAGAAAGAAGAAACTTTTAACGAGTTAAAAACAAAAGTTGCAGAGATTGTAATACAGGCTGCTGAAAAGATCCTGAGCGAGAATCTCAATAAGGATTCCAATAAAAAGCTTGTTAATAAATATATAGATGAGATTACAAGAAACTGAAGATGGCTGATTCTAAAATTTCATTAAGATATGCTAACTCTCTTATGGATATTTCGATGGAGAATAAGAGCGTTGAAAAGATATCGAAAGATATGGAATTAGTGCTGTCTGCAATTCACTCCAGTAGTGATTTAAGAAGATTATTGGGGGACCCGATAATCAGATTTGAAAAAAAACAATCTGTTCTTGAAGAAATTTTTAAGAAGAAAGTTTCAGAAGAATCTGTGAACTTTATGAAATTTATTGTCGATAAACACCGTGAGGAGTTTCTCGGGAGTATAATTGAAAAGTTTCTTGAGCTTAGAGATGAACAGTTGGGAATAATAAATGTTGATGTAAAAACCGCTTTTGAGTTCAGTGATGATCAAAAAGTGAAATTAAAAGACAAGCTGGAAAAAATATTTGATAAAAAAGCAAGATTGAATTTTAGCATAGATAAAGAAATTATAGGTGGGTTTGTTGCAAAGGTTAATGATACAATTTATAATGCTTCCACAAAGCATCAGCTTGAACGATTAAAAAAGGAATTCTTCAAAAGCGGCATTCAATTAAACTAAAAGGAATTTAAAAAAGGGAATAAGATGTCTGAAGTAAAACCAGATGAAATATCTGCTATACTTAGAAAACAACTTTCAGGTTTTGAAAGTGAACTGGATATTTATGATGTAGGTACTGTTTTGCAGGTCGGCGACGGTATTGCACACGTTTACGGGCTCTCGAAAGTAATGGCGAGTGAGCTCGTAGAATTTCCAAACGATGTTATGGGAATGGTTTTGAACCTGGAAGAGGACAGTGTCGGTTGTGTCCTTTTTGGTGATTCAACTCTTGTTAAAGAAGGTGATACAGTTAAGCGAACTAAAAGAGTTGCATCCGTTCCTGTTGGAGAAGAGATGCTCGGAAGAGTTATCAATCCTCTTGGTATCCCTATAGATGGAAAAGGCGTTATTAATTCGGAAAAGTATTATCCGATTGAAAGAAAAGCTCTAGGTGTAATTCAAAGGCAACCTGTTAAAGAACCAATTCAAACTGGAATTACGGCAATTGATGCTATGATTCCAATTGGTCGTGGACAAAGAGAATTAATTATCGGTGACAGGCAAACCGGTAAAACTGCAATAGCTGTCGATGCAATTATCAATCAGAAATATACCCACACTACTGAAGCTGCAGAGTTGGGTATAAAACCCGTTTATTGTATTTATGTTGCAATAGGTCAGAAAAGTTCTACAATTGCCCAGGTTGTTGCAAAACTTCGTGAGCATGATGCAATGAGCTATACTATTGTAATATCTGCATCCGCTTCCGAACCCTCACCGCTTCAATTTATTGCTCCCTATTCGGGTGCAAGCATGGGTGAATTTTTCAGAGATAATGGCAAGCATGCTTTAATAATTTATGATGATCTTTCAAAACAGGCAGCAGCATACAGGGAATTATCCTTACTGCTTAGAAGACCTCCTGGACGTGAAGCATATCCCGGGGATGTTTTTTACTTGCACTCAAGACTTTTGGAAAGAG
>CAZUOC010000054.1:0-8890 GCA_964622335.1 uncultured Ignavibacteriaceae bacterium | reverse complement strand
TATCCCTGCATTCTTAGTGTAGATAACTGGGAACACTGGCTTACTGTAATTAATCAGCAGCATGGTAAATTCATTTTGGTAGATAGTGCTCTCGATAAAGTGATTGCTATTTATACACCTATACAATTGACAAGAAGATGGAAATATGTTGATGATGAAAACGGCGAAATAAGTTATGATGGTTATACCCTCGTCTCTAACAGCAAACCTGCTACTAAAGCTAAGTTTACTTTAGAAGAAGCAAAATATGTAATGCGGGACAGAAACAAGACTCTTGCAAGAAAATGGGATGACTATTTTAATGACTTAATTATGATTTGCCGACCAAGGATCCCCAACTCCACAAAAACAATTTCATTCAATGAATTCCTTCGAAGACATGAAAAAATACTTGTAACACAGATAGCTGATTGGCATGGTAGTCCTTCTTACAAGGAGTTGCAAAAAATCCTTGATGATTTGCAATTTGTTGCAGAAGTATATAACCTTGTTATTTATACTGAAGATCAGAAAAAGGCTTTAGTCGATCTTGCTGCAATATTAATGATGTATTCCTGCGGCAGATATGGAATGGATCCGATTTATTAATACTTTAGTAAGGATTTGACTTTATGAATAATGGACACAAATTAATAGGCATTCATCATATTACAGCGATAGCAGGAGATCCCCAAAAGAATATTGATTTCTACGTAAAAATTCTCGGTCTAAGATTTCTTAAAAAAACAATCAACTTTGATGACCCGCATACATATCATTTGTATTATGGTGATGAAAACGGAAATCCTGGAACAATTTTAACTTTTTTTCCATGGACGGAAAGAGGATTTAAAGGGAAAAGAGGCACAGGACAGATAGCCGCCATATCATTTTCGATCCCGATTTCATCTCTTGATTTCTGGATAGAACATTTAACAAGACAAAAAATAAACTTTGCGGGTCCGGTAAAACGTTTTAATGAGCAGGTTTTAATTTTTGAGGATCACAATGAATTTGAATTAGAGATTATTGCAAGCGAAGAAGAAAAGCGTCCCGGCTGGAATTCCAGCTTCATTCCAGAAGAACATTCGATAAGAGGATTTTGGGGTGCATCAATATGGCATCAGAAAATAGAGACCACTGAAATATTTATGTCAAGCCTACTTGGATTTAAAAAAGTTAACGAAACAGAAAATAGAACAAGGCTTGCTCTTGCAAATGGTGGAGCCGGAACTTATGTTGATTTAATTTCATTACAGGAACAACAAAGAGGCATAATGGGAGTTGGAGCAATTCATCATATTGCTTACAGAACCGCGGATGAAAAAACTCAATTAGAAGTGAGAGAAAAGATTATCAGCAAAAAACATGATGTAACACCTGTTATTGACAGAAATTATTTTCACTCAATTTACTTTAAAGAGCCTGGAAATGTTTTGTTTGAAGTTGCTACTGATCCTCCCGGATTTTTCGTAGATGAAACTAAAGAAACACTTGGCAAATCTCTTAAACTACCGGAATGGTATGAATCAATCCGGTTCGAAATAGAATCTGCACTTCCAAAAGTTACAATACCTGAATAATGTTATCACACCCACACGGAAATCAAAAAGTATTATTCAGAGGAGATATCAACTCTGCAAAATCTGCTATGATTTTGATTCATGGAAGAGGAGCTGCTGCAGAAAGCATTCTTTCTTTAACTGCAGAATTTAATGAAGACAATTATCTTTTTGCAGCACCTCAGGCAAACGGCAATACATGGTATCCTTACACTTTCCTCGCTTCAATAAAAGACAATGAACCGGGAATAACATCAGGACTAAGAGTTATTAGTGATCTTATTGAAAAATTAAACAAATCCGGAATTCCGGATAAAGAGATAATTCTCCTGGGATTTTCTCAGGGAGCTTGTCTAGCGTTAGAATATGCAGCCAGAAACGCAAAATCATACAAAAGTGTTATAGGACTAAGTGGAGTTCTAATTGGGGATAAACTTGATGAAAAGAGATATTCCGGCTCGTTTGAAAATTGTTCTGTGTTTTTAGGATGCAGCGATGTAGATTCACATATCCCTTTAGAACGAGTAAATCAAACAGAAACAATAATGGAAAAATTGAATGCTTCTGTAACTAAAAGAATTTACAAAAATATGGGGCACACAATAAATGAAGACGAGTTAAACTTTATTCGTTCCATTTTGTGACATTCCTTTGACAAGCTCAATGCATTTATCCAATAATAACCTTTTTGCTAACAATCAATTGTCTTTAAATCTGTCTCTTTCCAAAACAATCTTATAAAACGTTACAGTAGGTGTTTCCAGTTGTAAAAGTAACACTTACTGAATGCTAATTCAGTGGTAGTAATCAAGGTAACATTTACGAGTGGTTTTGTGGCATATTCATTGGATATGATTAACAAAAGAAAGGATTAGATGAATTATGAAAAGGATAAAACTATTAGCAATTACTTTAGTATTGTCTTTAGGTTTTTTAAGCTGCTCAGATACTACATTGAATGGACCGGAACCAGATAATAATTCCGTTAATTATTCTGAATACTCGAATTCATTCCAGAAAGAGAATCCACAAAATAGAAACTTCGACTATCAAAACAATAGAGAGGTTTCTAAAGTTATAAATGGTAGAATTGGTGGAGTTATTCACTTGTCAGCCATTTACAAACATCATATTTCCCGTATTAATAAAAGAAGGGATTATAACCTTGAAATAGTTACTGTTAATGCAACTTTAATTATTCCTCCCGGTGCTTTTGAAGGCATAAGAAGAATAACCTTAATAGATGATTACAAAACTGCGTCAATTTATTGTTATCCAGATATGACCTTTGATAAACCTCTTTATATGAATTTGATTTTTACAGGTCTCAATTTATCTACACTCGACCTTACAGAAAATAATGTAGAATTTGGCTACATACGGACAGATGGCACAGTTGACCCTTGCATAAATGATGGTATTACTTTAAATCCTCTTCATGGAGCTGTGGGTGTAGTTAGAGCACAAATCAACCATTTTTCCAGATATGCATTTACAAGATAATTCTAGAAACATAAAAATAACAGTATATGCCTACAATTAAAGAAGAAAAAGATTTATTTCTTAAAGACATACTAAAAAATTACTTCAGCAGTAAAGAAGTATCTGAATTTACAAAGAAGTATTTGGCTACCTCTGTTAAGAAACCGATAGCCAAACCTGCAGATAAAAAACAAATTGAACTTGAACTGCATGACAATGCTAAGTTCAGATCTGATGTTGATCTACTAATTACTTTTGCTGAAACCAGACTAACAGGAAGTAAATTTCTTGAACTTTTGCTTTCTTTGGGACAATTCACAATAGCTGCCGGCGAATTTACGCTTTCCATTGACTTGCATGAAAAATTGCTTATTGAAACAAAAAACAAACGTGAGTATTTAACAATAAATGCTCACGCTTATCTTGCCTTGGGAGAATTATATAGCAGGCAGGCACAATGGTCCTTAAGTTTTTTCAATATCAACAAATCAAAAGCCTTATTTGAAAAACAAAATGATTTTAATGGAATAGCAAAATGCGAAAATCTGCTAGGTACGATTTACGGTGATTTAGGAGATCTTAAAAAAGCGAAAACACATTTTGAAAAGGGGCTTTCATTAATAGACGGCAAGAAAGATATTGCTCTTACCGGTAAGTTCGAAATCAATCTTGGAATAATTAACAATATTCAAAGTAATTACGATGTTGCCCTGTCTTATTATCAAAGAGCATTGCTTAATTTTCAGAAATTATCAGATATAAAAATTATCGCATTAATAAATCATAACATTGGGATGACTTATTTAAAGCTAAATAAGTTCGAACTTGCATTGAATTACTTTGACCAAAGCATATCAACAGCCATGCAGTCCGGTTCGCTCCCATCTCTGGGAATCACATACGTAAGCAAAGCTTATCTTTACTCTCAGCAAAATGATCTTTCGATGGCGGAGGCTTTTGCAGATAAAGCTATGGATATTTGTTACAAGACTAATGATAAGTTATCCATTGCAGAAGTTTATAAAGTAAAAGGTATAATACAGAGGCACAAGTCTAATTTTGAATCTGCAGAAAATTATTTACTTACAAGCTTAAGAATTAATAAAGAATTTGAAAATAAGCTGAACTATGCAGAAACCTGTTTTGAACTTGGCTTGCTTAATAAAAACAAAAGAAACAATTATGCTGCTAAGTCATATTTTGAAAATGCCTTAAAGTATTTTAAGAATATTAAAGCTACCGCCGAAATAAGTGTTATCAACGAACATTTAAATAACCTATAGCAATATCTCAATCCTGTTTAAAAATTAAACCTATTTGCTGTAATTAATTGTTATTTTACAAAACTTATTGACATTAAGTTTTGTTAAAATTATAATTAATTCATTAAATCATAGGTTATTCCTCTTACAAAGGAAAAGAGGTCTAAAATCCGATATATGGTCATTCTATTTTACCTTCAAAATAATTCTAAAAAATAAAAAGGAGAGTATATGGATATTTCATACAGGAAAGTTATTCTTTTGTTGTCAATAATTCTGTTGGTTCCGTTTTACACCCGGGCTCAGTTTACAACAGAGGGAGTTCAATTTGGTCTTCAATTTAATGGTCTTTATCCGGCAAATGATTTCAGCAAAGAAGATCTAACAGGCTCTTATGAGCTTTCTTATCTTGGAAGAGGATTCTTCAGATTTGAAATAGTTAAAGGATTACAAGTTGAACTTGGAGGAGGATATGGAATATACTCAGGTAAGGATTTTGTAGATGTAAAATATAAAACAGAAATTTATCCTTTTGATTTGAGATTTGTTGTAAGCCCATTCAAAATGGAAAGCTGGAATCCCTATTTTTATGTCGGTGGGGGTGCAATAAGATATATTGTAAAAGAAAAACCTAAGAGCATTAGTCGTTATGAGGTTGATGATAATGGCTGGACAGGTTATTATCCTCTGGGTGTTGGCAGCCAGTTCAGGTTGAGTGATAATCTTATGTTTGAAGTTAACCTTGGAATGGGTTATAGTTTGACTGAGAATCTGGAATATTATAACAAACCGAATTCCGCCAATGATGCTTTTATAAATCTCGGGATTGGATTTACAATTGGACCTGAAGCAAATGATGATAAAGATCAGGATGGATTATTTAGAAAAGACGAGAAAAAACTTGGAACAGACCCTGAAAATCCTGATACAGATGACGACGGTTTAAGTGACGGTGAAGAAGTAAATACATACAAAACGAGCCCTTTAAATCCTGATACCGATGGAGACGGTTTGAAAGATGGATTAGAAGTAACACAATACAAAACCAATCCTTCCAATCCTGATACTGATGAAGATGGATTAAACGACGGTAATGAAGTAAACAACTATAAAACTAATCCAAATAAAGCCGACTCGGATGGCGACGGATTAAATGATTCTGCCGAGGTAACAACTTATAAAACAGATCCTTTGAAGGCTGACACAGATGGTGATAGCCTAAATGATGGTGCTGAAGTAAATGTTTATAAAACAGATCCTAATAAAGCCGACTCGGATGGTGACAACCTAAATGACGGTGAAGAAGTTACTTCTCTTAAAACCGATCCATTAAATCCTGATACTGATGGCGGAACAGTTGACGATGGAATTGAAGTAAAAAGAGGAACTAATCCATTGAACGCTGATGATGATGTTGTTAAAGTCGGTGTTCCAATAATTCTGGAGGGAATTACTTTTGCATCAGGTAAAGCTGAAATTACTCCTGAATCTGAAACAACTCTGCATATGGCTTTAAAAACATTACAAACGTATCCCGAGATCGATATCGAAATCGGAGGTCATACAGATAACGTTGGCAGCAGTTCTTCTAATCAAAAACTTTCACAAAGGAGAGCAGAAGCCGTAAAAGATTGGTTGGTACAAAACGGTATAGATCCTGACAGGCTAACAGCGGTTGGTTATGGAGAAGATCAGCCAACTGTACCGAATGATACGCCTGAAAGCAGAGCCAAAAATAGAAGAATAGAATTTAAGAGAATCAGGTAAATTTATCTAAAACCTGTTCTGCTTCTTTGAGCCCTTTCTTATTTAAGAAAGGGCTTTTTTATAAGAATCGTATTGATTTTTTTATTCTTTGTGATAGTTTTGTTATATAACTAAAATATATTTAGCTCATAAAATTGGAGCTTAAATGAAAAACGTATTAGTTGTTGAAGACGATAAATCGATTTCTGACCTTGTAGAAATTCATCTTAAGGATCTTAGCTGCAACGTTATTAAAACTTTTGATGGTAAAGAAGGTCTACAGCTTGCAACGGGAAACAATTATGACCTTATAGTTCTCGATATAATGCTTCCAAAGGTTGATGGTCTCGAAATATGCAAAGAAGTAAGAAAAAAAGAAGATTATACTCCTATACTTATGTTAACTTCAAAGTCTGAAGAGCTTGATAAAGTTGTAGGTCTTGAGGTTGGCGCAGATGATTATCTTACAAAACCTTTTGGAATAAGGGAATTTATTGCACGCGTTAAAGCAATCTTCAGAAGAACTGAAGCTTTCCAGAAAGAAACTGAAAATCAATCTGATATTGTGATTGGCGATATAGTTATTGAAGTTTCTAAAAGAAGAGTAAAACTGAATGGAAACCGCATCGAACTTACTCCAAAAGAATTCGATCTGTTATTGCTTTTGGCTTCTCATCCGGGTAAGACTTACACACGTGAACAATTGTTAAATATTTTGTGGGGATATCAATATAATGGTTACGAGCACACTGTTAATTCTCATATTAACAGACTAAGAAGTAAGATAGAAAAAGATCTTTCAAATCCGAGCTACATACTTACATCCTGGGGTGTTGGTTACAGATTTAATGATATTGAAAATTTTCAAAACTGATTTATGAAAAAAAGAAAAAGATTTTTTAATTCTCTTTACTGGAAGATCGGGGCTACTTTTTTAGCAATACTTGTTCTTCTATCAACAGCATATCTCTATATAGCTATGTTCACTGCTGAGATGTATTTCCAGGAAGCTAACCAGAAATTGAATGCGGATATAGCTCCGCACATAGCAAGTGAAAATCAGGCATTTATTGATGGTAAAGCAAATGAACAAATTCTTAAGAGTGTCTTCCACAATGTCATGATCATAAACCCGAGTATTGAAGTATATCTTCTCGATACTAATGGAAAAATATTAACTTTTTATGCTCCGGATAAAAAAATAAAACTTGATCACGTGCCCCTTGATAAAGTAAAGAAATTTATTGCCACAGGAGGAAAAGAATTTACTATGGGCGTCGACCCCAAAAATCCGGGAGCTGAAAAGGTTTTTTCTGCGGCGCCTGTTTATGAAAAAGGAAGATTGATGGGATACATTTATGTAATACTTGCAAGCGAAGAGTATGAAAGTACAATGCATTTCCTGTTTGGCAGTTATATTCTGCGGCTGGGGTTGCGTTCGATGGGCATTACACTTGCGGCTGCAGTTTTAATTACCCTGATTTCTCTTGGATTTATAGTTGGAAATATTAAAAAGATAGCCGGCGTTATAAGAGATTTTAAGAATGGAAATCTTTCTGCAAGAATAAAGAAAAAAAGAAAAGATGAACTTGGGGAATTTACTGATACGTTTAATGAAATGGCAGATACAATTGTTCAAAATATGGAAGACCTGAAGACAATGGATAATTTAAGACGCGATCTTGTAGCAAATGTTTCGCATGATCTTAGAACTCCGCTTGCAACAATTCAGGGATATCTTGAAACGGTCTTAATGAAAGCGGATTCCCTATCGGAAGAAGAGAAAACAAAATATCTCCAGACCATCTTCAAGAGCACCGAAAGACTGAGAAAACTTGTCGATGAATTGTTTGAACTCTCAAAACTTGAGGCGAGAGAAAAGAAACCGAAGCCGGAACCTTTCTCTATTGCAGAATTATTACAGGATGTCCATCAAAAAAATCTTATCCTTGCTGAAGGAAAAAAAATTGAACTAAAAACAAACTTCCCATATGATCTTCCGCTTGCTTATGCCGATATTGGAATGATGGAAAGGGTTCTGCAAAACCTGATCGATAACGCAATTAAGTTTACTCCTGACGGAGGAACAATCGACCTACAACTAAAAAAAGAAAACGATGACATTATCATAAGCATAAGTGACAGTGGTGAAGGCATAGTTGATAAAGAATTATCTCACATTTTTGACAGGTACAACAGAAGTAAAAGAACAGAATCTAATGATGGACTTGGACTTGGATTGGCAATTGTTAAAAAAATTCTGGAAGTTCATAATATTGAAATTAATGTTGAAAGTAAAAAAAATATCGGGACAACCTTTTCGTTCAGAGTTCCTGTTTTTAAAAAATCTACAGTATCGAAAACAATACAATACAGCTAATTGGCTTTAATTAAAATCATCCGGCGAAATTATTTTTTGACTAAGTAATTCCCTCATCACGATTTCTGTCATATCGCTCTTAAAATTAAACTCGAAGCGAATATCCATTACATAAGCTTTTAATCTCATTTTAAGGTAAACTTTTTCTTCTTTTACTTCATTAAAAAAAAGAACTGTAATTGGTTTATTCAAGAAAATGTATTTTGAAACCTGGGCCGCTTCAGTAGCTATTTCTCTTACTTTATTTGTGTCCACATTAATCGGTAAATAAATTTCTGCAACTACCTGACAATACGGCTCGCCAAAATTCGCATTTGAAACAGAATTATTCATAATCTCACCATTTGGAATTGTTACAGTTGAATCATCCGGGGTAACAACCCTTGTGGAACGTAACCCTATTTTTATCACTTCACCATAATAATCACCAACTTGAATTTTATCACCGACCTGAAAAGGTCTGTCAAATAAAATCATTA
>CAZUOC010000053.1:0-8968 GCA_964622335.1 uncultured Ignavibacteriaceae bacterium | reverse complement strand
GGAATCTTTACATTCTTCCGTTTCGCTTTATAATCTTAAAATGGAATTAGTTGGTAACTTTTCTATGGGAATCGATCATCCGGTTTTGCCTAAATCAAAATTTGAAGAATTAAAACCGGGGAAATCAAAAATATTTATACCTGGAAAAACATCTGGAAATTATGACCAGATTTTTACAGGAATAATTTCTGTCTCGGTGAATGAAATAGTTGTGGGATATATTTCTGCAACCGTTGCTTTCGATTTGCAATTAATAGGGAACAAGGGCATTCCTGATTTTTTAGAATCCAAAGAAAATATTTTAAGTCCCGTAGTTGATGTAAAGCAGTTAAAGATTTTTGAATTTACCGATTCCAGGGTAAGCAGAATTTATGGAGATATTTATCCTTCCCGCGATCATGTGCGCCCAATCTGGAGTACGAAATACTCCCAGGATAACGATGCATGGTTAACTCTAACCTTAAATGATGAGCAATATCTTACTTATCTTGTAAAAACGATGAATGGTGATAGTCAAAAAATAATTGCAGTTCTTTTGCGTGAAAAACAATTTACATGGAATCTTTTTAATTTCTTCAAAATTTTTGTTATTCATAGCATCTTTATTTTAATTCTTTTCGCTTTCATTTTTATTTTAAGATTAAAAAAGATTAAATACACGTTTAAATTGCAGGTTTTAATTGCCTTTCTTCTTATCTCTATAATTCCTGTCGTTTTACTTGCTATTTACAACAGGCAGGTTGTTAAAGAAAGAAGTCGCACAGCTATAGTTGATGAATTGAATGAACGAGCAAATTATTTAGAGAATCATATTCACGTTCAAAATGAAGAACATCCTGACAGGAATATAAGATCTTTATTCAGCACTGCGGGAAAGGAACTTGGAATTTCCTTCGGTGCTTATGAAGTGACAGATCAAACATTCAATTCCAGTGATCAGTATTATAGTTCAGGACTTTTTCCTAAGAAGCTAAATCCACAGGCTTATTACAATTTAAATTATTTGAGCTATAGAGAGTATCTGACAGAAGAAAAAATAGAAAATTTTGAGTATGATTCTTTTTATAAGAAGATTACTGTGAACAATAAAGATTTCATCATAAACGTAAACGATGCTTTTAACAAAGTCGATATTATTTTTTCGACTCTGGATATGGATACATTTTTATTCGGAATATATTCACTTGCTGTTCTGATAATAATTATAATTAGCACTATCCTTGCAAATAATATTTCTGCACCAATAAGAAGATTAACAAAAGCCACAGTCGCAATTGCACAAGGCGATATGAATGTTGAAATTGTTCATAAAGAAAAAGGAGAAATAAGAGATCTTGTTCAAAGCTTTAATTCGATGACAAAAGAGTTACAGAAAAATCAAATAGAACTTGCAGAACTCGAACGCGAAAATGCATGGAAAGAAATGGCTAAACAGGTCGCACACGAAATCAAAAATCCTCTTACACCTTTGAAGCTTTCAGTTCAGCAATTGATAGCAACGTTTAGAGATAAGTCGGATAAGTTTGAATCCGTTTTTGAAAAGGTAACACAAACAATTTTAGCACAAATTGAGAACCTGAGTTTAATAGCAACAGAGTTCTCGAGATTTGCTAAAATGCCAAGTCTTAAGCTCGAAACAGCAGATTTACTACCCATTTTAAAAGATACACTTAATCTTTTTACTGAGGAAAAAGTGAACATCAAATTAGATAATGAAGTTGATCGTGCTGTAATTGAAACCGATATAAATCAATTTAGAAGAATGATTATTAATCTTATCCGGAACTCAATCCAGGCTGAGGCATCAGAAATAGTAATTCAGGTTAAGTCGATTGATAGTAATTTTGATTTATTATTTTCCGATAACGGCAAAGGAATATCAGTGAAAGATAAAGACAAAATTTTCGAACCGAGCTTTACTACAAAAAAGAAAGGAATGGGAATCGGTCTTAAGCTTATAAAAAGATTTCTCGAAGGAATTAATGGGAATATTATTTTACTTGAAACTTCGGAAAAGGGAACTACATTTAAGATAACTATTCCGAAGCTTGGTAAATGATGAAACAGGGAAAAACAGTTTTAACTCCTCATCAGGCGTCAGCTTTAAATTATAAAAATCATATCTCTCTAACTGCAAATGCAGGTTCCGGTAAAACCTTTGTTCTGTCCCAGAGATATCTCGAGATTGCAATTGCTGATAACATTAATCTCAGAAATATTGCTGCAATAACTTTTACAGATAAAGCTGCAAGCGAACTTTATAAAAAGATAGCGGGAGAAGTTGAGTATAGGTTAAATCTTTCTCCTGATGAAGAAACCAGAAAAAAATTGGAACGAATAAGAAGGCAGCTTGTCTCCGCAAATATTTCAACTATACATGTGTTTTGTGTTGATATACTTAGAGAATTTCCGGTTGAAGCTTCTCTTGATGCAAACTTTCAGCCAATTGATGAAAATCTTTCAAATGAGTTAGTAGAACTCTCTGTTGAAGAAGTAATAAAATCTGCATTTGAAAATTCCAAAGAGGTTAATGAGCTTAAATATCTTATTAGAAATTTTGCATCTAGAAAGATTTTTGCGGAGGAATTATTCCTTCTTATAAAAAACAGGAAAAATGTTTCTGAACTTGTAGATAAAGTCTACAATAAATCTGAAAAGGAAATTTCCGAACATTTCTATAATTCATTTTTAGAGCTGACAAAAAAAATATTTTTGAAGAAAAAAGATCTGATATTAATGAATATTCAGGTTATTAATAATGTTGTTCTTTCAAAATCAATCTGGAATCAGATGGCAAAATCAGCTCAGAATCTCCTTAATAAATTGAATAATGAAATAAATACCGAAGATTTTCTTATAACTCTTTCTGAAATTCGCCAGCTTATTTGCACTAACAAAGGAACAATAAAAATTCGCGGTTATGCAGAAAAAGACTTAAGAAAAGGGATTACTAAAGAAATAGAGGAAGTTGAAAAGTTTATAAAAGAAACTGGTGGAATAACTATTCCTTTAAATCATAAAGAAATTGAAATTGAGTTGGCAAAGCTTGGGAAAACGGTAATCAAATTTTTTAATAAAACTGCAGCTTTATACGAACAAAAGAAAAAAGAAAACAGTTATGTGGATTATGAAGACATCCTTCTTTACACAAAGAAAATTTTAAAGAATAGTTATGTCCGGAATTCATTATCTGAAAAATATAGATATATAATGATTGATGAATACCAGGACACAAACGAAATTCAATACAAAATATTTTTACCAATTCTTAATTACTTAAAAACTGGAAATCTTTTTGTCGTTGGTGATGAAAAGCAAAGTATTTATATGTTCCGTGATGCTGAACTTGAAGTCTTTGCTGAAACAAAAAGGAATATCCAGGATTCTTCAGGTTCTCAGTATCTTTTAAATTTGCCAGATAGTTTTAGAATGGCTCCGGCAGTTTGCTTATTTACAAACCTTCTTTTTAAAAACCTCTTTTCCCAGCCAAATGAAATATATAATGAAGTTGAATATTCTGAATTAATTTGTGCAAGAGAAGATGATATAAATGGGAAAATTGAAATACTTATCGGAGATGAAGATGAAACTTCGCCTGAAACTGAAGCGGAATTGGTTTCCAAACGTATTTTGAATTTACTCGATGAACATAAGGAAATTATCTGGAGCGACATTGCTGTTCTTGTAAGAAAAAGAAAATCTTTCAAAGATCTGGAGAAAGTTTTTTCTAAACATAGAATTCCTTTTAATGTTGTTGGGGGAACAGGTTTTTATCAGCGGCAAAGCGTTTACGATGTATATAATTATTTTTCTTTTTTATTAGATAAAAATAATGACACTGCCCTTGTTGGGATTCTAAGGTCGCCTTTCTTTAACCTTTCTGATGCGCAAATTTTTGAAATATCAAGGCAAAGAGAAATAAAGTATTGGGATAAACTGAAAAGCTTTTGTAAAACAGATTCAGAATTAAACTACATAGTCAGTTCTATTGAAGAAAATCTCACGTTATCTAAAAGTTATGACCCAACGAGTTTATTAAGAAAGATTTTCGATGAAACAAATTATCTTGCTGTACTTACTTCTAAATTAAACGGGCGGCAGGAATTAGCGAACATTGACAAGCTTTTAAGCCTTACAACTTTATTTAATCAACAGAATTTCAGATCCTCATACGATTATGTTAGTTTTCTTAAAGATTCTATTGATAAAACCGATGATGAATCACAAGCTGCGGTTGCAGAGGAATCAAACTCAGTTAAAGTAATGACTATTCACCAGGCAAAGGGTTTGGAATTCAAAGTCGTATTTCTTTTTAATAGTCATGAGACATCGCCGATGAGCACAGTCCGATCTAAAAATATAACTGTCAGTAAAGAAATCGGACTTTTAACCAAGGTGCCTTTAAATGGAAATTATTTTGCTGATTATGAATCAGTGCCAGTTGTAAATATTCACAATCATATCGCAAGAAGAAAAGATCTTGCTGAAATAAAGAGACTCTTTTATGTAGCTGCGACCCGCGCTATGAATTATCTTTTTATAACAGGAACTCATAAAAAAGATTACCGTTACAATGAAAATTCTTTCTTAGGACTTTTACTTGAAGGATTAGAAATTGATCTTGATTCCGAATCTTTTGGGTTGTCTTCAGATCTCAAATTCTTAAAAAGAAAAACGGATGAATTTGAAACTGTTTCGAAAAAAGTTGCTATTAATATTCCTATAATTAAAAAAATAAAAGAGTATAAAAATCATGATAACTCTTTAATTATCAATAAATTATCGGATAATCTGGAACTGGAAAAAATAAAGGATTTTGCGGAAGAAGAAATAATTTCTGCGACCAAGGTTTCGATCTTTCGTCAATGTCCACTTAAGTACAAGCTTACTTATGATTATGGTTTTTCTGGTTTAATGAAACAGTTTAACAATTGGGAACTTGAAAAGATTAATAAGAAATATGAATTCCAGCCCTTTGAAGATGGGGTTGAAAATAATTCTGATGAAGAACAGAAAAAATCTTTGTCTATGTTCGGTGATGTTAAGGGAAGAGCAATTCATAAAATTTTGCAGCAGGAAATCGATAAAAGTGATTTAAAAGAAACTGCAGAAAAAATGATAAAACAAGAAGCTATTTTTAATAATGATAATAAATTGTTTGGCGAATTAACTAGTGAAATTGTTTCCGATCTTTTGAATTTTTATGAATCAAAAAGTTATACAGAAATAAAACAAGGCAAGGATTATCGTAGTGAGTTTGAAGTTTATACAAAAGAAAGTGATTATTTTTTATACGGAATAATTGATAGGCTAATAATTGATGAGAAAAAAGCGATAATTATTGATTTTAAGACAGATAATCTGTCCCAAAATGAAATCGAAAAAAGGTTTGAAACTTACCTAACTCAATTAAGATTTTATTCCTATATTGTGAGCCGATTATTCAGGGCTATTGAAGAATTTCATCTTAAAATTATTTTTATAAAACACCCGGATGAAAATGCGAGTCTGACCATTAAAAGGGATGGCTTAGCACAGGTAAAAAATGAAATTGATGAAATGGTAAAACTTATAAGAACAAATACTTTTAAGAAGAACCTTAGCCATTGTCCTGATTGTGTTTTTGCAATTAATCATAAGCATTGTATAGTGAATTAATATTCGAATTTATCATTTATGCAGAAAATAATATTACAAATAAGAGATATAGAAGTTATAGAAAAAGAGTTGATTAATAATCCTATTGGTGTTCTTGCACTGAGTTTGAAGGATGAAAAAATCACACAGCAGGCAATTACATTTCTTTACCAGGATAAAAATGTCTATTTCTTTTTTAACGAGAATGATGAAGAGTTTGAAGACATAAACATGGAAAGCAATGTTAGTTTCACAATAATTAAGAATGATAAAATAAAAAAGGTTTACAAATCTGATTTTAACACGGTTTATAATATTCTTTCAATTACAATTATGGGATTAATAAAGGTTGTTGATGATCCGAAGTTGACCGGTTCGTTGGTAGAAAATTATATCTCCAAATATTCAAAAGAAATGGTGAATGAAGAGAAATCCAAGTTAACCAGGGTTGTTTTTATTGATACGGAAGAAATACAGGCATACGAAGAAATGGGAGGTTGATTTGAAAGTTGTCTCTACAACATTCATTTCTTTTCTTAACAATTTTTTAAACGACTTTTTCCCTCTTGAGTTCATACAAATAAAATCTTTCTTTAAATTTTTCTTTGGGAAAGAAAGTATTTTTTTGAAAAAAGAAAAAACGGTATTTTTTAATGCTTAATTATGTCTGGATAACTTTACTTTTTCTGGGGATTGTTACTGGCTTAACAACAGACATAATTGATAGCAGTAACAATAAATTCAGGAACAATGAATCACTCCCTGTAACAATTTCATTTTCTCAATCCTTTGATCCTGCAATTAAAAAATCTTATGATGTTAATCTTTTAATTAGTAAAAAAGATTTCAATACTTTTTATGATGAAAACATTTCTTCAGATTTAACTATCCCGGCAAGAATTTCAGTTATTCCCGATGATAAAAAAGCAGGTATCTTCTTTAAGACAAATAAAAGGAGTCCAAAAATATTTCAGGAAATGGCTTCGAGTGGTGAAGAAGACAATTTATCCGGCAAGATAATTAGTCTTTCACAAATTTCTGATAAAGAAGCTAAAGCTAAAATGACTTTCGAAAAGGTATCTTTTCTTAAGATGAAGAATATTACTAATACAGCAATTGATTACGCAAAACTTTCTGTAAATATTGCTTTAGGTTTAATAGGAATCATGGCACTCTGGCTCGGTATTATGAAAATTGCAGAAGCTGCCGGATTGATTGGAATAATCGCAAACTGGATGAAACCTTTTACAAAAAGGTTATTCCCGGATGTTCCATCCGACCATCCCGCTATGGGATCGATGATAATGAATATTTCTGCAAATATGCTCGGGTTAGGAAATGCTGCAACACCTTTCGGGCTTAAGGCGATGGAAGAACTCGATAAGCTTAATCCAGAAAAAGGTACCGCAACAAATGCAATGGTTACATTCCTTGCAATTAACACAGCAGGATTGACACTTATTCCGGCTACGGCAATTGCTGTGCGTGCCGCTGCAGGTAGTTCCGATCCGGCGATAATTATTGGAACTTCTATTTTCGGTGCTTTGTGCGCGACTATAAGCGGGATTATTTCGGCAAAAGTTTTAGAAAAATTTCCTTTCAAAAAAGGAAACTTATCGGGTCTGATCGAAAGACATAAGAAAGGAATTTTTATTTTTGTTGGATTAGTTGTAATTGCTTTGCTGTTTTTTTTAACGGGAATAGGAAATTCTGTTGGATTAGCTTTAAAGTTTTTAAATCCCGAATCATTTAAAACTATAATTGAACTTATATCAACTTTAGCAATTCCTTTGTTGATATTTATCTTTGTTGGTTATGGAGTTTACAAAAAAGTAAAAGTCTATGAACAATTTATCGAAGGAGCTAAAGAAGGATTCAACATTGCAATTAGAATTATCCCTTACCTTGTTGCAATGCTTGTTGCAATTGGTATTTTCAGAGCAGGTGGAGCGATGGATTGGCTCGTTACAATAATAAAACCGGTTACCGATTTTATTGGAATGCCTGCAGAAGCCTTGCCAATGGCATTAATGCGTCCTCTTTCAGGAAGCGGGTCACTTGGGATTATGGCTGATATTATTTCTGTATACGGACCCGATTCATTTATCGGTATTTTAGTTTCAACTTTTTTCGGAAGTACTGAAACAACTTTTTATGTGCTTGCTGTTTATTTTGGAGCAGTCAACATAAAAAAAACAAGGCACGCTGTTCCTGCCGGACTTCTTGCCGATATTGCCGGAATTTTAGGGGCTCTTTTTATTGTAAGGCTTTTATTTGGGTAAACTATGAAAGTCTTCATAACGAGAGAAATATCTGAGAAGGCAGTTCATCTTTTAAGAAAAGAAAAATTACGGATTGAAATTTATAAAAATGATATACCGATTCGTAGAAAAGAGTTAATCAAAAAAATAAAAGACGCCGATGCAGTTATATCACTTCTAACAGAAAAGTTTGATAAAGAACTCATTGATAAAATACCAAAGTGTAAAATAATAGCCAATTATGCTGTTGGTTTTAATAATATTAATGTTGACTACGCTACCCAAAAAAAGATAATAATCACAAATACGCCGGATGTTCTAACAGATTCAACTGCCGATATTGCAATGTCTTTAATCCTTGCATGTTCCAGAAGATTAATGGAAGGTGAACAAATCATCAGGCAGGGAAAATTTAAAAGCTGGCAGCCAAATCTTCTTCTTGGAATAGAATTAAAAGATAAAGTAGTAGGAATTATTGGAGCGGGGAGAATCGGTACCGAGACCGCAGTCAGAGCTAAAGCTTTTAAAACAAAAATAGTATATTTTTCGGGAAGCAGAAACTACGACTTGGAAAAAAGAACAGGCGGAGTAAAATTGCCATTAAATAGTCTGCTTAAAAGATCGGATATGGTTTCTATTCATCTTCCTCTTAATGAAAAAACATATCATTTACTAGACAAGCAAAAATTATCCTTATTAAAAAAATCTGCAATTATAGTAAATACTGCACGTGGCGAAATTGTTGATGAAAAAGAATTAATAAAAATCCTCAAACAGAAAAAGATTTTTTCTGCAGGATTTGACGTATATGAAAATGAACCTCAGATTAATCCCAAATTATTAAAACTCGATAATGTGGTTTTGCTCCCACATATAGGCAGTGCCACAGAAGAAGCGAGAACAGCGATGGCTTTGCTTGCTGCTAAAAATGTGATTAATGTGCTGAAAGGTAAGAAACCATTGACTCCTGTTAATAAGATAAATTAAATGAAATGATTTGCGGAAAAATTTTTGATGTAATAGCATAATAGAAATGTCATAGATTCGCCACAATAGAAATGTCAGTAAAA
>CAZUOC010000052.1:0-8981 GCA_964622335.1 uncultured Ignavibacteriaceae bacterium | reverse complement strand
ATTATATTGCATTAGTTCTGCTTATTGTGGGAGTTATAAATTCCATAAATATGCTCGATGGACTGGACGGTCTGGTAAGTGGTATTTCTTTGCTTATCACATTTGTAACCTTTCTTGCCGGCTATTATTCGGGGGACAAACTGCTGCTTATACTTTCTGCAAGTTTAATGGGAGCCCTTACCGGTTTTCTTAAATTCAATGCTTACCCTGCCAGGATATTTCTTGGAGATACAGGCTCATACACCCTGGGATTTTTTCTTATAACGGCATCACTGCTTGCTGGTATAGATTCAAAAGCACGTACCCTCGATCTTACTTTTGCAGTTATTCTTCTCTCTGTTCCCATACTTGATACTATTAAGGTTATGTTGATAAGACTGTTAAACAGGAGGAACCCGTTCTTACCCGATAAGGTGCATATTCATCATGTATTGCTTGGTAAAATACCTTCGCATAGGATTACTGTTTTTGTAATAGAAAGCATATCGCTTCTTTTTTCAGGCATTTCAATTTTTTATCTCTTTGGAAATAAAAGTGCGGCTTTGATTATATATGCCCTGCTGGCTATCCCGGTTCTATTTATGCCGTATTTGTTAAAAGTAATTAAAGAGCCCTTCTATCCTGAGTTTCTAAAGGTGATAAAAAATCATCTCCCGCAGATTTTTATTAATGTTTATTTAAGATTTGTTATTCCCCTTATTTCTATTTTAACTATTGCGATACTTATCGGGCTGGCTCCTGTTAAGACCAGTGCCAGTGTTGTTGTAATTCTTTTATCAATTCTTTTTCTAATCCTCCTTTTTGTTTACAGTTTAATTACTTATCAAAAGAATAAATACTTCAGTGATATACTCGTTTTCTTTAATCTATTGCTGTTTCTTTTTTACAGCAATTATTCTAATGAAGCTTATACGCTCCTAAACATATCAGGATTTATTGAAATAAATCCAAAGAGTATTTTAATAATAATTCTCTTGCCTAGCGTGATATTTTTTATGTTCTTCAGGGAAAAAATGTTGCGGGATAAAGCTCCTTTATTTTCCGGGATAGACCTGGTGATACTTATCGTTATAATGCTTCTTTCCGTTTCTTCGAGCCTTATGACGGGATCGCCTTTTGGCGATGCTAATATTGTTTTGTTCCACAGTTTTCTTCTTTATATCTTTTACAAGGTGTTTGTTCTTTTAAAAGAAAGATACAGATCACCGGTATTTTATCTTTCCTTTCTTATTCCAATTGTTGTTCTTATTCGCTTGCTTGTGATATAACAGTTAATAAGTAGAAACACTTATTCAGAATAATAATATTTTGAAGTCTAAGCCGGGTGAATTCTATCTCTTTTCCTTTAATCTCTCTATATTAGTACTTTAGATTATAAATTAAAAAGAAACAAAAATGAAAGGGATTATTCTTGCGGGCGGAACCGGTTCCCGCATGTATCCGATTACAAAGGTGTATAGCAAGCAGCTTGCACTCATATACGATAAACCGCTGATATACTATCCTCTTTCGCTTCTTATGCTCGGGGGAATAAGGGATATACTTATAATTTCAGATGAACAAACTATCCCTTTGTATCAAAGATTGTTTGAGGAAGGGAAACATCTCGGGATAAATATTTCTTTCAGGATACAGGAAGAACCGAGAGGAATTGCCGAAGCTTTTATTATTGGTGAAGAGTTTATTGATGATGATAGTGTAACTCTAATTCTCGGTGATAATATTTTTTATGGATATTTCAATTTCTTTTATGAAGCTTTGAAGAATAATTCCGGCGCAACAATATTTGGTTACCGTGTTCATGATCCTGAGCGTTACGGCATAATTGAGTTTGATAAAAATGGCAATGCAATATCAATTGAAGAAAAACCGAAGAAGCCAAAATCTCAGTTTGCAGTTCCCGGTCTTTATATTTATGATAATGATGTTTGCAGTATAGCTAAAAATCTTAAGCCTTCAGCGCGCGGCGAGCTTGAAATAACAGATGTAAACAGGGAATATCTTAGCCAGGGCAAGTTGAAAGTTGTTCAGATAGGACGTGGGGTTGCGTGGCTCGATACAGGAACTCCGGAAGCACTATTAAAAGCATCCAGTTTCTTTGGAGTAATTGAAGACAGGCAGGGACTTAAAGTCGCTTGTGTGGAAGAAATAGCTTACAAAATGAAATTTATCACGCACGATGAATTTTTAATGCTGGTTGATTCAATCCCCAAATCTTTGTACAGAGAGTATCTTGAAAAATTAATCGATGAGATACAATGGAAATAATAAAAACAAACTTTAAGGGTCTTCTGGTAGTTCAGCCGAAAGTATTTTATGATGACAGGGGATATTTTTATGAGGCTTTCAGGGCGGATATTTTAGTAAAGATGGGTTTGAGCGTGGAATTCGTTCAGGATAATTTTTCCAGGTCTAAGCGAAATACAATCAGGGGTTTGCATTACCAGGTAGGAAAAAATGCCCAGGGAAAGCTTTGCCAGGTTATTTCGGGTAAAGTGCTCGATGTTGCACTCGACATAAGATACAACTCTCCTACCTATGGAAAATATTATTCACACGAGTTATCTGATGAAAACCACACTATGGTTTGGATACCACCGGGCTTTGCGCATGGTTTTTCTGTTCTTTCGGATGAAGCAGTTTTTATGTACAGGTGCACTGCATATTATAGTAAAGAGGATGAAAGATCAGTTTTGTTTAACGATCCTGTTTTAAAAATAGATTGGAAAATTGATGATCCTCTTGTTTCAGGAAAAGATTTACAAGCGAAACGTTTTAAAGATATAGACCAGGACTTCGTTTTTTAATAGTAAAATTTAAATATACTCATAATCTCATAATCTCGTAACATGATGGGGTAATGTGATGATGAGTGATGGGATGATGAGTGGTGAGATGATGAGTGGTGAGAGTTTTCAAATTAATAAATGGAGGGAAAATGTTAGTTAAATCACATTTTGATTTGGAAGTTTTTCAGATTGCATATAAAACATCAATGGAAATATTTTTATTGTCGAAGAGATTTCCTAAAGAAGAAACTTATTCTATTACGGATCAAATTAGAAGATCATCGCGTTCTGTTTGTGCAAATACTGCCGAAGCATTTAGAAAAAGAATTTATCCGAAATCTTTTGTATCAAAATTAAATGATGCTGAAGCAGAAGCGGCAGAAACACAAGTTTGGTTAACTTTTGCAAAAGATTGTGATTATCTTAGTTCTGAAAAAGCAATTGAAATAATTAATGAATATGAAAATGTCATTGGGAAGTTGGTATCTATGCAGAATCAATCCGATAAATGGAATCCCTTGAAATAAATGTTGAGGAACTTTTGAATTTAATTACTCATAATCCCATTATTACATCATCTCATAATCTTAATAGATGATGGGTTAATGAGATGATGAGTTGGTTAGAAATTTTCCATTGAAATAAAACTTGAGAAGTTCATTGAACATAACTACTCATAATCCCATTACTCATAAACTCATAATCTTGTAGAGATAACATGAAAGTACCTTTATTAGACCTTAAACTTCAATATAACTCACTTAAAAAAGAATTGGATGAAGCACTGCTAAGTGTAGCTGAATCTCAATACTTCATACTTGGTCCCAAAGTAAACGAAATGGAAAAAGATTTTTGTTCATACCTGAAATGTGAGCATACTCTCGGGGTTTCTTCCGGTACTGATGCTTTGCTTATTGCATTAATGGCTCTTGATATAAAGCCGGGTGATGAAGTAATTGTTCCGACATATTCTTTTTTTGCAACTGCCGGAGTTGTTGCAAGATTAAATGCCGTTCCTGTTTTTACAGATATTGACCCTGTCACTTTTAATATAGATCCATCTAATTTTGAAAAGAAAATTTCAACTAAAACAAAAGCTGTAATCCCGGTTCATCTTTATGGGCAAAGCTGCGATATGGACCCGGTAATTCAGATTGCAAAAAAACATAAGATAAAAGTGATTGAAGATGCAGCGCAGGCAATCGGGGTTCAATATAAAGATGGAAGATATGTGGGTACTATCGGAGATATTGGCTGCTTCTCTTTTTTCCCGAGTAAAAATCTTGGCTGTTTTGGAGACGGCGGACTTGTTGCAACAAATGATAAAGAACTGGCAGAGAAGCTTAAAATTATGAGAGTGCATGGAGGACATCCCAAATATTATCATAAAATAATCGGAGGTAATTTCAGACTTGATGCAATCCAGGCGGCTGTAATAAGTGTAAAACTTCCTCACTTAGATGGATGGTCTGAAGCAAGAAGAAAAAATGCTCAGCTTTATAATAAATTTTTTATTGATGCAAAACTTGCTGAAGAAGCAGGTCGCACTTCATTCGATGATAAGAATAAAGTTTTACTCCCCAAAGCAATCTACAAATCTTATAAATCCGAAATCTCAAATCCGAAATCGGAAATCCCAAATTATCATATTTACAACCAGTACATTATCCGCACTCAAAAAAGAAATGAAGTTCGTGATTTCTTAAAAAATAATAATATAGGGACGGAAATTTATTACCCGGTTCCTTTCCATCTCCAGGAATGTTTTACTTATCTGGGATATAAGAAAGGGGATTTTCCTGTATCAGAGAGTGCCGCAGAAACTTCAATAGCTCTGCCTATTTTCCCTGAGCTTACTGAAGAGCAAATAAAATATGTTGTAGATAAAATAGGTGAGTTCATTTTATGAACCGCATTGTTCTAATACTGCTTGTTGTTTTATCAGTAAAAATAAATGCACAGGTAGTATACGAACCATTGTTCAAAGATGTATATGGTTTACTTTCCGGACTTTCTCAAAAAGGATTAATTGAGTTTAACGACCAGGTAAAACCTTTGTCGCGAATTTATCTTGCTCAAAAGCTTCTTGAAGCCGAAACACAAACTGGATTAACACCACTTGAAAAGGAAGACCTGGAATTTTATAAAAAAGATTTCTTTAATGAGATTAATTTCCTGGAAGATAAACAACCGGAAAAATCAATAAACATTGTCGGGAAAGACCAGTGGGGAAGATTAAGATTATTTTCATATACTGATGATAAGTTTAAGTTGAATATAAGTCCCATATTCGGTGTGAAAGCAGGAGTAAGGGATAACAAAAAACTTACACATTACTGGAACGGATTGTCTCTTTATGGTTATATATATGATTTCCTCGGTTTCAGTTTTGATTTTAGAGACAATACGGAAGAAGGAGAAACGATAGATAAGATTAAACAATTTACACCGGAAACAGGTGTGAATGCAAAATCAAGCAGAAACACTATAAACTATAGTCCAAACAAAATGGATTACAGTGAAGCGCACACTTCTATCTCTGCTAATTGGTCGTGGGGAGATTTTACTATTGGAAAAGATTTTTTAGAATGGGGCTATGCCGAAGGAGGCAAACTTGTTCTTTCAAATAAAGCTCCTTCCCTTCCATTTATAAGACTCGATCTTCATTTAGAGGACTGGCTTTATTTTAACTATATACACGCATGGCTTTTATCGGACGTTGTAGATTCAAACAATGTTTATACTGCATCGGACGGCAGGGATAGATTTCAATTCAGGGAAAAATATCTTGCATTACATTCGTTAACTATAATTCCTACAAAAGGTTTGAATGTTTCTCTCGGAGAATCGATTATTTATAGCGACAGGCTGGAAGTTCTTTACCTTATGCCGTTTATGTTTTTCCGGCTTGCTGATCATTACCTTAGCAGGCAATATAATAATGCTGGATCCAACGCTCAGTTTTTTGCATCAGTAAGCTCAAGAAATCATATAAAAAATACACACCTTTACGGGACATTGTTTATAGATGAAGTAACTTTAGATAATCTTTTTAAACCCGAAAAACAAAGAAATCAATTTGGTTTTACACTCGGGGGTTCCGTTGTTGATCTTCCTATTAATAATCTGAAATTTACACTGGAGTACACAAAGATTTATCCTTATGTTTATTCACATTTTGTTCAGACAACCACCTATCAAAGTGCTTCTTATAATCTGGGCGACTGGATTGGAAGCAATGCAGACCGGGTTTATGCTTCTTTGAATTACAATTTTATAAGAGGATTGAAAGTAACTTTTTGGACACAATATATACGTAAGGGTGTGCGGGAAGATGTTACGAAACAATTATCGCTTCCGCAGCCACCTTTCCTTTCAGGACTTCGCACAAATTATACTTATTTTGGTTTTTCTCTCAGGTATGAATTTATTCACGAACTTTTCGTACGCGGAGATTTTCAGTATATGAAAACATCTGTCGAACGGGTTAATGGAAGTTTTATAAATAGTAATTTAACCGAAGCATACTTATCAGTTTATTATGGCTTGTAATTAAAAAATGTTAGATAAAGAAAAGAAGATATACGTAGCCGGTCATAATGGAATGGTTGGTTCAGCGATTGTAAGGGAGTTAACTAACAAAGGTTATAAAAATCTTTTACTCAGATCATTCGGTGAACTTGATTTAAGAAAACAAAATATTGTAGAATCATTTTTTAACAAAGAAAAACCGGAAATTGTAATTATTGCTGCAGCGAAAGTAGGCGGCATACTTGCCAACAATACTTACCGCGCCGACTTTCTGTATGATAATCTGATGATCGAATCAAATATTATTCATTCATCCTATCTTGCAAAAGTTGAGAAGCTTATTTTTCTCGGTAGTTCATGTATTTATCCGAAACTTGCACCCCAGCCTTTGAAGGAAGAGTATTTGTTATCCGGTTATCTTGAATACACAAACGAGCCGTATGCAATTGCTAAAATTGCCGGAATAAAAATGTGTGAAAATTATTACAAACAATTTGGTAGTAATTTTTATTCGATTATGCCGACAAATCTTTATGGCATAAATGATAATTTTGATCTTCAAACCTCGCATGTTCTTCCGGCTTTAATAAGAAAATTTCACGAAGCAAAGAAAGAAGGAAAAGATAAAGTAGCAATCTGGGGAACAGGAAAACCCTTAAGAGAATTTCTTTATGTTGAGGATCTTGCTGAGGCAATACTTTTTATGATGGAGAAAGTTGAAGCCAAAGATCTTTATGAAAATGGAATTACTCATTTGAATATCGGTACAGGCAAAGATATTTCTATTTCAGAACTTGCATCAATAATATCAAAGATTATCGGGTATAATGGAAAAATAGAATATGACCAGACAAAACCAGATGGCACCCCAAGAAAATTGATGGATGTTTTAAGAATAAATAAACTCGGTTGGAAATATAAAACTGAGCTTGAAGAAGGAATCGAAAAAACGTACAAATGGTTTCTAAATAACAAATGATAGAACACAGATGACACTGATTGAACTGATTTTTACGGATTTAAATCTGTGTTGATCCGCGTTATCCGTCAAATTAGTGTCCTATTAGTTTAACTTTTAATTATTAATTTCTGATTATGAAAAAAGCACTTATAACCGGAATAACCGGTCAGGACGGAAGTTACTTAACGGAAATACTCATTGAAAAAGGTTATGAAGTCCATGGGATAATTCGCAAGAGTAGCTCTTTTAATACAGGCAGGATCGATCATCTTTATAATGATAAAAAAATTCTGAATAAAAAGATGATACTGCATTATGGTGATCTTGTTGATATAAGCAGTATCAACAGGTTACTTGAAAAAATTGAGCCCGATGAAATTTATAACCTTGCAGCACAAAGTCACGTTAAAGTATCATTTGAAATTCCTGATTATACTGCGCAGGTTGATGCACTCGGAACGCTCCGCTTTCTCGATGCTATAAGAGAAGTGGGTTTAGGTAAAGTTAAATTCTACCAGGCATCAACGAGTGAATTATTCGGTAAAGTCAGGGAAGTTCCCCAAAAAGAAACCACGGCTTTTTATCCAAGGTCACCTTATGGTGTCGCAAAGCTTTACGGCTACTGGATAATTGTTAATTATAGGGAAGCTTATAATATTTTTGCTTCTAACGGAATTTTGTTTAACCATGAATCTCCAAGGAGAGGCGAGACTTTTGTTACAAGAAAAATAACAAGAGCAGTTGCAAAAATTGCAACCGGGATTCAAAAAAGAGTCCTTCTTGGTAATCTCAATTCAAAGAGAGACTGGGGATATGCACCCGAGTATTGTGAAGGTATGTGGCGGATACTTCAGCATAAAAAGGCTGATGATTTTGTACTGGCTACAGGTGAAACTCATACGGTCAGGGAGTTTGTAGAAAAATCATTTAGAGCTGGGGGCATAGAGCTGACCTGGGAAGGAAAGGGGAAGAATAAGAAAGCCAGAGTGAAAAACATTAATTGGGAAGCTGTAAAAATTATGGTTAGCGAAGAATTATATTCGAAGTGCAGATTTCCCTTAACAAACAATCTTAAAAAAGGCGATGTTGTAGTTGCTGTCGACCCCAATTATTACCGCCCAACGGAAGTAGATTTATTAATTGGCGATCATTCAAAAGCAAAAAAACTTTTAGGATGGAAAGCTAAAACGAAGTTTGAAGATCTTATTAAATTAATGATAAAATCGGATTTCGAAAAAGTTATGATGAGAGGCTATTAAAATGTTTGATGATAAATATAAGTTCACTTGTACCGAAAGATTTCTTCGTTACGTAAAATATGATACTCAATCGGATGAGAACTCAACTTCTTTCCCGAGTACAGAAAAACAAAAAGTCTTGTTATCTGATCTTGCAGAAGAATTAAAGCAAATCGGACTTAAAGATGCACAGATGGATGAATGGGGATATGTTATGGCAACCCTTCCATCAAACACAACTAAAGATGTTCCGGCTATTGCCTTCATTGCACATGTTGATACTTCATCTTCGGTAACCGGGAAAAATGTTAATTCCGTTATTAATAAAAATTACCAAGGCGGAGATATTAAACTGCAGAACGGAGGCTGGGTAATCAAAGAGAGTGAAAATCCCGACCTTAAAAACATGAAAGGATTTGACATAATAACAGATTTGTGGCAGGCTACCCTCAGAGTGATTAC
>CAZUOC010000051.1:0-9046 GCA_964622335.1 uncultured Ignavibacteriaceae bacterium | reverse complement strand
ATCATACGGAAAAAATGCTCGGGTTGGAAGTAAAGAAAAATAAATCGGGAAATACAATTTTAGTTTCAAAAATAAATTATCCTGTTCCAGCAGAATACTTTGTCCCTTCAGACGTTTCTTCGGCCGCTTTTTTTATCGTTCTTACGATTCTGTCTAAAAATTCATCTCTTGGGATTAAAAGCGTTGGATTGAATGAGACACGAAAAGGTTATCTCGAAATACTCGAGCAAATGGGTGCAAAAATCAATTATGAAAACGTATCAGTAAGCGGGGGAGAACCTTATGGTGATATTGTTGTTGAAACCAGTAAGTTAAATACTATTGAAATAACGAAAGAAATAATTCCGAATATCATTGATGAAATTCCAATTTTATCTGTTGCCGGTTTATTTGCGGAAGGAAATTTTCTGATCAAAAATGCAAGCGAATTAAGAAAAAAAGAAAGTGACAGGATTTCGACTCTTTGTCATAATTATAAACTTTTAGGATTAGACATAAATGAGTTTGAAGATGGCTTTTCGGTATCAGGACAAATAATAAATAAAAACGTTACGTTTAAAAGTTTTGATGATCACAGAATTGCAATGACATTTGCAATACTTTCAATGCTGTTAAAAGAGGGAGGAAAAGTAGATAACTTTGAATGTGTCGCAATCTCTAATCCGGATTTTACAAGTCAAATGAAAACAATTGCAGGCTGAAGATGGCAGAAGTAATTCTAAAAAATGTTAACAAGGTTTATGAAGGTGGAAATGTTGCTGCCAGGGATATTAATATTGAAGTTAAAGATAAAGAGTTTGTAGTTCTCGTCGGTCCTTCCGGTTGTGGGAAATCTACAACTTTAAGAATGATAGCTGGTCTGGAAGAAATAAGCTCCGGTGACCTTTTTATAGATGATAAAAGAGTCAACGATATTTCTCCCAAAGACAGGGATATTGCAATGGTCTTTCAAAACTATGCTCTCTATCCTCACATGACTGTTTATGATAATATGGCTTTTGGATTGAAGTTAAGAAAATTTAATAAAGAAGAGATAAAAAACCGCGTTAATGAAGCTGCAAAAATTCTTGATCTGGAAGCATATCTTGAAAGAAAACCCAAAGCTTTATCCGGTGGTCAAAGACAAAGAGTCGCAGTAGGTCGGGCAATTGTTAGAAAACCCAAAGTGTTTTTATTTGACGAACCTTTAAGTAACCTTGATGCAAAACTTCGCGTGCAAATGAGAACAGAAATTTCCAAGCTCCATCAACGACTGGAAGCAACAATGATATATGTAACACATGACCAGACTGAAGCCATGACAATGGGAGATAAAATTGTTATAATGAAAGACGGTATTGTTAACCAGGTTGATACGCCTCTTAATTTATACAATCATCCTAAGAATAAATTTGTTGCAGGTTTTATTGGAAGTCCTTCAATGAATTTTATTAAAGGAACAATTTTTAAGAATGGAAATCTTACTTTTAAGAGCGAGAAGGGAAATCTCAACCTTTTATTAGAAAAGCAGTATGAAAAGAGACTTAATTCTTATTTGAATAAAGATTTATGGTTAGGAATACGTCCTGAAGATATTTATGATTCTGATATAGTGTCTGCTTCAAATAATTTTGCAAAGATAGATGTTATGCTCGAAGTTGTTGAACCCATGGGAAATGAAATCTTTTTATACTTCCCGGTTGATGGAGAACAATTTGTTTGCAGAATACCTGCAAGAGAAAAGCCTGAAGCAGGAACTATGAAGGAGGTTTTACTTGATATAAATAAACTTCATTTTTTTGACTCTGAAACGGAGAATGCTTTAATCTAACCGGACAAGGAATAATGGAATATTGAAATAATGGAGTACATAATTCCAATATTCTATAACTTCACTATTCCTATATCTAATATTTAATTACCTGGTGATCAAAGTTATTGATCTTAAGCTCATCAAATAATCTCTTCATAAAACTTTCCCCGTATTTATTATAGAAATAAACGAAATTTAACTCACGTTCCTGCAGATTGTTATTCGGGAAAAGAGAATTAGCAAGTTTATCAATTTGCCTTAGAGTAATTTCGTGTTTCTTTTTTTGCGCATCGATTGCTTTTGATTTCAGCTCATCGAGGTAGCTGAGGATTTTCTGCCTGTATTTTCCGGTAGCATCAGCGATTGTTTTATCAAATTCAAAAAGCTTTTCTTTAAGACGATCAATTACAACTTCTACCTGGCTATTCGATTCGGCAAAAATATCGTTAATGGAATTTTTAGAAAGAGAATTGATTACTCTCGTTTTTAATTCATCAGAATTAACAAAAACGTCTCCAAAAGAGAGATTATACTTTTCTAAAATCTTTTCAAGATTCTTTTCATAAATAGTTGCTGATATCCTTGGGTAAATTATTGGTGAGGTTAAATTGTAAAAGCCATACAAAGATGTTAGCTGGGCAAAGTATGATATCTCACTCGGTCCACCGACATAAAATGCCGTCGGTAAAATAAAGTCCTGGCAAATCGGTCTAAGTAAAACATTTGCACTAAAGTTCTCAGGTTTATTATCTATCTCATTAATGATTTCTTCGTGTGTAAACTTTTTCCGTTTTCTTCTTAACCTGAATTCATTTTCAACAGGCTCGATAAGAAATCTGCCATCTTCATTACTATAAAAAAGATTTACAGGTCTTACCTTTACTTGAGCATGATAAATTTCTTCAAGGGTTGCACTTATTTGTACAAGCTTCTCAGTATGCTGCCTGAAATTATTTATCTCTTTTTTGAAGACAGGTTTTAACAAATTTTTTATTACGATATCCTGTGGGTCAAAAATTATCAAACCGTATTCATCAAAAAGCCAAAAGATAAGTTCGCGGAAAGACTGTTTAAATGTTTTTCCAACAGAATAACTTTCCTTCAGTTTTTTGAGCAAATCAGGTTTGAATTCAGTATCACGAAGATTTTTATCGAGGTTATCAAGAAAAGAAGATATAGATTCCTTAATCTGTAAATAACCAACACTTTGTCTTATTTCTTCATCGATAATTTCGTCATCATAAGAAATTTTTATTACTTCATTTAATTCATTAATAATATTCAGAGAACGCACTTCTTCAAAATCGTGATCGTCGCCTTCGAGCCAGAAAACCGGTACAAAGTTGTAAGCATCGTATCTTTCTTTTAAATGCCCGGCAAATTTTATTGCTGTAATTATTTTATATAAAGTGTAAAGAGGTCCACCCAGGACTCCAAGCTGCTGTCCTGTAACAACAGCGAGAGTATTTTTTTCTTTCAGTAAATCAATGTTGTTCTTAGTCTTTTCGGAAAGATTAAAACCCTGATATTGACTGGTAATAATTTTCGGGACGTCGTTTCGGAATTCCCTGTTTGTTTCAGAAATCGTTTTAAATATCTTTAGATATTCATCTCTATTTCTGAAATCGTGTTTATAGAATTTTTTTACATTATCAAACTCATAAAGATAATCGAGGAAAAGATTATGTTGTCCCGGAATATCTCCAAAGTTAATTTGCATGAATTCTCCGATTTGTTTTGATTCTGAAATAGAAAAGTATAAAAATCTATTAAGCTTAACAAATTAAGTGGGTTTCTCTTAATCTCAATAAAAGTGCTTTTAAAGGATTTAATAATTCTTTATCTTCATTACCAAAAATTAGCAGATAAGGGTGGAAATAAATCCTCTAAAATATTTTACAATTCCAAGGGCTTTAAATGTTTTAAAGGTTGTCAGTTCCTTTTCTGTGTCCCGAATTGTGCGGAAACCGGTGGTATGGGGAATGCCGGTAAGCTATTCTATAGAACCTACAAATCATTGCAATTTAAAATGCCCAGAATGTCCTTCGGGTTTAGGTACTTTAACTCGTTCTCTTGGTTTACTTTCAGTCGGTGATTTTAAGAACATAGTAAATCAAATTGAAGATACGGGTTTTTATGTGCAGCTTTATTTCCAGGGAGAACCTTACATAAACAAAAATCTTCCTGAAATGATAAAGTTTGCACAAAGCAAAAATATTTATGTCTCTATAAGCACTAACGGGCATTATATAAATGAAAAAACCGTTGGTAATATAATTGAAAATGCACCTGATAAATTAATTTTTTCTGTCGATGGACTCGATGAAGAAAGTTATCAAAGTTACAGAGTTGGCGGTTCATTTAAAAAGGCGGATGAAGGCTTAAGACTGCTTATCAGAAAAAGAGACCAGCTTAAAAAGAAAAAACCTTTTGTTGAGTTTCAGTTCATAGTTATGAAACAAAACGAACATATGCTAGATGAAGTTATGAAATATGGTAATGATACAGGAGTAGATAAAGTTGTTTTTAAGACAATGCAGGTTTCTTCTTATGAAAATGCGTTACACTTTTTACCATCGGATCAAAAGTACAGAAGGTATGTAATAAGCAATGGCGAAGTCAAGATTAAAAATACGTTGAAAGATCACTGTTTTGCTTTGTGGAGAACTTCTGTTATAACCTGGGATGGAAAAGTTGTTCCTTGCTGTTTTGATAAAGATGCTAATTTTGGATTGGGTGAGTTAAAAAATAATTCTATGAAAGATATCTGGATAGCAAAACCTTACCAGGATTTCAGGCAGGGAGTTCTTAACAAAAGGAAAGGTTTAAGTATGTGCACCAATTGTACTGAAGGATTAAAAATAAATATTTTAGAACTCGAACATTGAAAGTTTTATGGAATTAGCTGCAATAAAAAAATATATAACTGATTCTTTTACTGTTTATAAGAATAAAATATTCTTATTTCTTAAGATTATTGTTGCTGTCGGATTACTTTTCTTTATTGCAACAACTGTAAAAATATCTGAGATTGTCGATGCTTTTGAAAATGCAAATTATTTGTTGATCTCCGTAGCTTTTGTGTTATTGGTTCCGAATATGTTTTTGCAGTATTGGAAATGGAATTTAACCTGCAACACAATTCTAAATTATAAAGAAAAGAAAATAATTTTAATTTCACTTTTCCAGGGTTTTGCTGCTGGTGCTTTTACTCCCTTTAGATTAGGAGAATATTTTGGCAGAGCATTCCTGTTTAAGGAAAAAACTTTATTAAAAGTTACACTTGCTACTTTAATTGATAAATTTTTTCCTCTTTCTATCGTGGCTTTTGGAGGTGCTTTAGCAAGTATTTTGTTCATTCATTTCTATTATGAAGTAACAATATATATAACAATTGCTTTGTTTGTTGTTGTATTCACTCTCTTTTATTTGCTTATTCTTCTTTTGATAGATCCGGAATTCTGGAATAATTTTCTTTTTAACAAGATCAGGAAATCGAGGTATTATAAAATTTTCAGCAAGATGAATTTTATAAAGGATCTTGACAGAAATTATACATTGAAAATGTTTTCGATTTCAACTCTGTTTTATCTCTGTTTTACAACTCAGTTTGTGATTCTCGTCTCTGCATTCAGTGATCAATTTAATTTTATGAATTTCTATTGGGCAGCAATTCTTGTAATGTTTACAAAAACTTTTTTCCCAGCGGTATCACTTAGCGAGATTGGAATTAGAGAAGGTGCATCTGTTTTTTTTCTTGGACAAATGGGTGTTGATGCCGCTTCTGCTTTTGATGCTGCAATATTCCTTTTCTTTATAAATATTCTTATTCCTTCTTTAATTGGTTTAGCATTATTATTTAAGAAGAATAATGACTGAACTGATACTGATTATTTGTTTTACAACACTTCTTCTCTTTTACATCTATTTTATTTTGTCAATTTATTTCGGGCTAAGTAAACATTCCGTAGATGTAAAACCAAAAGTACTAAATGAATTTGTCAGTCTGTTAATCCCATTCAGAAATGAATCTGAAAATATTTTGAAAAGCCTGAAGAGCATTGAAAATCAAACGTATCCCAAAGGCAAGTTCGAAGTGATTTATATAAATGATTCTTCATCAGATGATTCTCTTTCAAAATTGATGAGTGAAGAAAAATCATCTAATGTTAAAGTAATTTCTCTTCCAAATGATTTTCTTCCGAATGCTCATAAAAAAAGAGCGGTAAGATTTGGGATAGAAAACTGTAGAGGAGAAATCATTGTAACAACCGATGCTGATTGTGTTCACCAAAAAGACTGGCTCGAAACTATACTAAGTTATTATGATGAAGAAACAGGATTCATTTCGGGTCCTGTTGAGTTTGAAAAAGGAGAAACGCTTTTCGATAAAATCCAAGGAATTGAGTTTGCAGGATTAATTCTTGCAGGTGCCGGCTTAATCGGAATTAACAGACCTTCCATTTGTAATGCAGCAAATGCGTCTTATAGAAGAAGTGCTTATAAATCTGTAAATGGTTTTGATGATAATCTTCATCTTTCTTCGGGTGATGATGAAATATTAATGCAGAAAATCTGGAGAAAGGGAGGAGACAAAATTAAATTCTGCATGAACCGGAAAGCGGTTGTTTCTTCTTTATCAAACAAAACCTTTTCACAATTTTATCAACAAAGAAAACGCTGGGCAAGTAAAGGATTATTCTATATAAATAAATTTCTTATTCTTAAATTGGTCTTTATTTTTCTTTTCTTCTTTTGTTTAATTGTTCAGCTAATACTTTGCTTTATATTTACTCCAATTTTTCTTATAACGTTTCTTATTTCTTTTTTTACGAAGATGATTCTGGAATATGCTGTTCTTAAAAGAGGAGTAAAATTATTATTCGATAAAGGCTTACTTAAACCTTTTCTTATATCAGAACTTCTTCATGTTCCTTACATTGTTTTATTCAGCATTGCCGGGGCGTTTGGGAAATTCAAATGGAAAGATAGAACTGTAAAACGCTGAATTTCACATTGTCTATTTAATTATCTGACTGTTCATCTTTTTATACAAAACTTCATAAAAATCTCCTTATTTCTTCTAAAATTATAAAGATTTCAATGGCATGATCATTGGCTTTCTCTATGTGAAGTTAAATACTTATTGAGGTACGAAATGAAAAAGCTAATTATTATAACTGCAATTTTAATTACGGGACTTACCAGTTCTGCAAAATCAGAAACTAAAATCATAAATCACCCAAGTTTCGAATTTGGGTTTTTCTATACAAACTTAGCTCCATATGGAACATGGATGGAAATTGATGGACTAATTGTATGGCATCCAATTATCCTTAACAGGGAATGGGAACCATATAGAGACGGACGGTGGATTTGGACAAGCGACGGCTGGTACTGGGATTCTTATGAGCCTTTTGGTTATATAGTTTTCCATTACGGTCGCTGGTACTATGATGATTATTACGGATGGTTATGGGTTCCTGATAATGAATGGGCACCTGCCTGGGTCGACTGGCGTTATGATAATAACTATATAGGTTGGGCTCCGCTTCCCCCTTACGCAGTGTTCTCGATAAACATAGGAATACATTATACCTATGATTATTACGTTCCTTACTATCACTGGCATTTTGTAAGATACAGACATTTCTGCGATCCTTACATCTATAAATACTGTGCTGCTCCAAAGTACAGACACAATATTTATAACAGGACAAAATACCGCAACAACTATGGGTACAGGAATGGTAGAGTTGTAAATGGCGGTGTTGATATTAATTATGTAAGAGAAAGGACAGGTCAAAACATAAGGCAGCGCAACATTGTTGCTGTAAGTGATTACAAAGAGGTTGAGAAATACAGAGGGAAAGATACTGAAGCGATAAGAGCATTTGTAGCTTCTAAAGATCAATTGACGAGAACAGATGTAAAAGATATTAAGATCAAAAAACAAAATAAAAGAACTTCTCTCGATGTTACTAAAGTAAGATTAGGTAATGGTAATAAAGAAATTAAAGAACGAAACACCGATGTTGTTAAACAAAGAGAAATCACGACAAATAAAAACATCGAAATAAAAAAGAAGAAAACAGAAAACCGGGATGAAGTTATAATCAAAAAGAAACCGGAAAATAATCCTGTAATCAGAGAAAATAAACCTGTAGTAAAAGAGAATAAGAATACTCAAATCGAAAAAAAGAAAGAACCTAACATTGTCCCGGAAAAAAAGGTTGAAAGAAAAGAAGTTAAAAAAGTTGAAGTAAATGTTAACAGAAACAATAATGAAATCCGTAAGCCCGAAGTAAAAAACGAAAATACAAACAACAATAAACCGGTCATTCAGCCAAAAAGAAACGAGACCAAGCCAGAAGTAAAGAGAAATAATACTTCTAATAGTAAGTCGGTGCCAAATAAAGTAGAAAGAAAGAGTGACTCCGACAAGACTGAAAAAAGAAAAACAAGATAATTCCCTAATCTCTCTTCCTCCAATAAGCGGTGTTGACCAATGGTTGATACCGCTTTTTTAATTTTAAGACTTTATTTTAGATATTTATTTATGAAATTGGCATTGTTGAAAGAAGTTAATGATAATATTTATTTAATCAGTGGGTTTGGTACCTCAATTCATATTAACTCGTTAAGCTTTGGAGATGAAAGCATTCTTTCTGTGCATTCACCCGGCTTTATGCAGCTTGATTTTCTAAATGATGGAAAAGTCCGCCTTAGTGTTTATACTGTTTCTGACAATTACAAATCATCTGAAGCATTTTCTATGTGGTTGTTTAAGGAATAAAAGGGGAACAAGTGTGTGATTTTTCTTTTGAAAATTATTAGCTATATTTAAATCAACATGAGAAATCTACAGGATAAATATAGAAATAAGCTTTCAGCATTATTTTTATGTGTTTATTTATCATTTCTCGTTGTTGAAATATTTCACCATCATCATTATAATCTTGATAATCCCCAAAGTTTCAATGTAGCTTCTAACCAGGTTCCTTTAGCAAGTTTTGATCTTACCAACGATTATTCTCCCTGTTTCCTGAACAGTTTTTCGAGCACTATTCTTAATTATCAATTCCCGTCAATAGGAATTGTTAAACCGTTAACCCGCTGTTGTGTAAGATTGTCTGTTGAGAAAAAAGATTTTAAAAGTAGTCCCCATTTTAATTATTTATCACTCCGCGCACCTCCAGCAATCTCGTAACATGTTATTTAATTTGCAATACTTTATTCTGTGATTGCAAATAT
>CAZUOC010000050.1:8069-9095 GCA_964622335.1 uncultured Ignavibacteriaceae bacterium | reverse complement strand
TGATATTTATTATACGCTGGATGGAAGTGATCCAAATTCCGGTTCATCAAAATATTCCGGACCTATCAACATCAATGAAACTAGTGTTCTTAAAGCAATCAGTACAAAAACAAACTACCTGCCTTCACCAATTATTTACGAATCATATTTTATAAATGAAGAAACGGATCTCCCGGTTATATCTCTAATTGCTGATCCTTATGATCTTTTTGATCCCGATTCAGGTATCTATACAAATTTTACAATGGATTGGGAACGTCCGGCACACGTGGAATTTTTTGATGACGATAAAAATCTGGGATTTTCAGAAAATTGCGGCATCGAGATTTATGGTAGTCAAAGCGCTAATTGGGATCAAAAGTCTATCACAGTAAAATTTAAAAATGATTATGGAGTTAACAAGATAGATTATCCGCTATTCCCGGATTTTTGGCTTACCAGATTTAAAGCATTTGTACTCAGGAATGCAGGAAATGACTGGCAATATACGCATATTCGTGATGCTGTAATGCAGACCCTTGTCAAAGATCTTGATATCGATTATCAGGAGTATCGTCCCGCTACTTCTTTTATCAATGGTGAATATTGGGGAATTTATAATATCCGCGAAAAAATAAATGAACATTATATTGCCAACAGGCATGGAGTAGATCCGAACAATCTGGATCTGTTGGAAAACAATATGAATGTGATTGAAGGTGATTCTTTAAGTTACCAGCAGTTGATTGATTATATTACTTCAAACGATATGACGACCGATGCAGCTTACGCGTTTATTGATTCAGTAATCGATCTGGATGAATGCATCCTCTATTTTGCAACGCAGGCATATTATGACAATCTGGATTGGCCGGGAACCAATATCAAATTCTGGCGTGAGCGAAGTGCATCAGGTAAATGGCGCTGGATTCTTTTCGGTGTTGAGTTCGGATTCGGTCTTTACGCTCACGGTGAGTGGGAAGATCATATAAAATTTATGTTTTCTCCAACAGAAACCAGGTATTCTAATCCGCCATGGGCAACATT
>CAZUOC010000050.1:0-8059 GCA_964622335.1 uncultured Ignavibacteriaceae bacterium | reverse complement strand
CTTCAGAGAAAATTAATAGAAAATCCAACTTTTAAAAATCGATTCGTCAACCAAATTGCAGATTTGCTGAATACGAATTTTAAAAGTGAGCGAGTCGTTGGAATAATAAATACCATAGCAGATCATATCTCCACTGAAATTACAAAGCATAGAGCCCGATGGGGACTTACCGGTGAAAATCTTGATAAAATGACTTCTTTTGCACAAAAGCGTCCGGATAGATTACGCAACCACGTCCGCAGATATTTTAATTGTGGAGAAGACGGTTCGATTACAATCAATGCGACAGCTGGTGGTTCAGTACAGCTCAATACACTCACATTAAAGTCAGCCGAATTACCGTTTAGTGGAATTTATTTCAGGGGAAACGAGATTCATTTGAAGGCAATCCCGGTTTCCGGTTATAAATTTGACGGGTGGAGTGGATCTGTAACATCAAGCGAAAAGTCAATATCAGTATTGGTTACCGGATCAACAAATTTAACTGCATCATTTTCAATTGATACTTCCGCAGTAGAACAAATTGTTATTAATGAAATTAATTATAATTCGGCAAACAGTTTTGATTCAGGTGATTGGATTGAATTTTACAATGTAAGTGATCAACTAATAGATATTGGCGATTGGTATTTTTCAGATAGTGACAGCAGCCATAAATTTATTTTCCCCAATGGGACAATAATTGAACCTGATAATTATCTGGTTATAGTTGATAACGACAGCGCATTTACATCTCGTTTTCCTGATGTACAAAATTATGTTGGAGAAACTGGTTTTGGATTAAGCGGTTCCGGTGAGTTCATGAAATTAGTAAACGATAATGAACAGATCGTTGATTCATTAACTTATGATGACAGTTTACCCTGGCCCGTAGATGCCGATGGAGGTGGTGCAACTCTGGAATTAATAAATGCACTCAGTGATAATTCTTTAGCTGAAAACTGGAAAGCTTCAACAGGACATGGTACGCCAGGTAAGAAAAACTCTATTATAACCTCGATTGAAGAAAATATAAATTCATTAATACCAGAGGAATTTTCTCTCTCTCAAAATTATCCTAATCCGTTTAATCCCACAACTCAGATTAATTATTCTGTGCCCCGGTACAGTCACGTTGCACTTAAAGTATACAGTCTTCTTGGACAGGAAGTTGTAACATTATTCGACGGTAATCTTCAACCGGGTAATTATACTGCAACTTTTGACGGCAAAGGATTATCAAGCGGTGTATACCTGTACCAAATTAAAGCTGAAGATTTTTTAGAGACGAAGAAGTTAGTACTCTTGAAGTAGTATAATAAGATTTTACCTAAAGTAGGTGTGAATAAAATGATTAATAACATAAAGCTTCCTAACCTAATTTTTATTTTGGCTCTTATTTTTTCCTTAACCTCATTCGGTCAGGTTAGACTTCCAAAACTCATAAGCGACGGAATGGTTTTACAGCGCGATACAAAAGTAAAAATTTGGGGATGGGCTGCAAACAATGAAAATATTTCAGTTCGTTTTATAGGTTCGACTTTTCATACGAATGCTGATGATAAGGGTAATTGGGATATCGAACTTACAGATTTGAAAGCCGGCGGTCCTTTTGAAATGCAGATCGACGCCAGCAATTCAATTACCATTCATAATATAATGATCGGTGATGTCTGGGTTTGTTCCGGGCAATCAAATATGGAACATTCACTTGGGTCATTCAGTTGGGTTTATAAGAAAGAAATTGCAAATTCGACGAATAAATATATTAGAGAATTCCACGTACCACAAAAATATAATTTTAATGGACCCCATAAAGATTTACAATCTGGAAGCTGGAAAATTGCAAATCCTGAAAATGTGGTTGATTTTTCTGCTGTTGCTTACTTTTTCGCGAAAGCAATTTACAATAAATATAAAGTACCTGTTGGGTTGATTAATTCCAGCCTTGGCGGTTCACCTGTAGAATCATGGATAAGTGAAGATGCATTAAAATCATTTCCGGCATATCACAACGAAGCCAGCTTATTTAGAGACAGTTTATTGATTGAAAGAATTGAAGCGAGTGATTCCAGAAGAATAAACGATTGGTACAATTTATCAACGGAAATTGATGAAGGTTATAAGGACCCTCAGAATATTTGGAAAAAGCCATCTTTAAATGATTCTGACTGGTTGATTATGAAAATTCCAGGTTACTGGGCAGATATAAAAGTAGGTTCTATTAATGGAGTTGTGTGGTTTAGAAAAAAAGTAAATATCCCTGCATCTATAATTGGGAAAAAAGCTAAGATTGTTTTAGGAAGAATTGTTGATGCAGATTCGGTTTTTATAAATGGCAGATTTATCGGAAGAACAACATACCTTTATCCAAGAAGAAGGTACGATATTCCTCCGGACATTTTGAAAGAAGGGGAAAATACAATTGTAATTCGTGTAATTAATAGTTCCGGCAATGGTGGATTTGTTTTTGATAAACCTTATGAGATTGAAACAGAAAATGATACAGTCGATTTAAAAGGTGATTGGAAATTTAAAGTCGGTGATATTATGCCTTCGCTGGCAAGTCAGACTTTTATCAGATGGAAACCATTGGGTTTATATAATGCAATGATAGCACCATTGTTGAACTATAATATCAAAGGAGTAATCTGGTATCAAGGAGAATCCAACACAGGTAGACCTCGCGAATACACAGACCTCCTTTCTACAATGATTAATGATTGGAGAAATAAATGGAATGTCCATGGGACAACTTTCGGAGAAGCAAACTTCCCGTTTTTGTTTGTTCAACTTCCAAATTTTATGGAAGCAAGTAGCGAACCATCAGAAAGCAACTGGGCATTGTTTAGAGAAGCTCAGTTAAAAACATTGTCATTGCCTAATACAGGAATGGCGGTTACCATCGACATTGGCGAATGGAACGATATTCATCCGGTCGATAAAAAAGATGTTGGCGACAGGCTTGCGCTTGCTGCTGAAAAAATAGCTTACGGCGATGATATTGTTTATTCCGGCCCGATTTATGAATCAATGAAAGTCGATGGAAATAAGATAATATTATCTTTTACTCATATTGGAAACGGGCTGGTTGTAAAAGGCGGTGGTGAACTTAAGTATTTTGCAATTGCCGGAACAGATAAATATTTTGTCTGGGCAAAAGCAAAGATAGATGGTGATAAAATTATTGTATGGAATGATGAGATACCAAATCCGATAGCAGTGCGATATGCGTGGGCTGATAATCCTGAAGGTGCAAATTTATATAACAAAGAAGGATTACCAGCTTCACCTTTCAGAACAGATGATTTTTAATTTTTCAACAATATTTATATAGCGGAAAACTATAATGAGCTTTCTAAAAAATATATTTTTTCACTTTATTATTATTTTGTTTACTGAAGTATGTAATTCGCAATCCGTTGATTCACTATATGAAGTTGGTACATGGCAGGGATTTAAAAAAGGTGCTGTCAGCTTTACCTTTGATGATAATACTGCAAATCAACTCTCTGTAGTGATGCCAATGTTTGATGAGTACGGATATAAAATGACATTTTTTCCTGTTATCAATTGGGGACCAAATTGGACAGCTTACCAAGCTGCTGCATTAAACGGACATGAAATTGGCAGCCACACGGTTTCTCATACTAGTTTTGGTACATTAACAAATGAACAACAGTCACAAGAATTAATAAATTCGCAGAATGTTATAAATTCACACATTCAGAGTCAAAAGTGCATAACTATTGCTTATCCAAATTGTGTAGTAGGTAATGAAACACTTTGCAGTCAATATTATATTGCTGCAAGAGGCTGTTCCGGAGCTATTGTACCTAAAACCCCACCGGACTTTATGAACATAAGTTCTATTGTATGCGGAAGCCAGGGTTCAATACAAAGAACAAGTGATTTTATAAACAAAATCAATGCAGCAGGCTCATCTAATGGATGGATTGTTTTCCTGATTCATGCCATAGACAATGAATCCGGTTATTCACCTACAAGTTCAACCGAGCTTAACGGTGCTCTAGATTATTTAAACGAAAACAAAGACAAATATTGGGAAGCTACTTTCGGAAATGTTGTTCGTTATATTAAAGAAAGAAACAACGTTTCTGTTAAACAAGTTTCTGTTGAAGACACTCTAATCACATTCGATGTTACGGATACCTTAGATAATTCTATTTATAATTATCCTATAACAATCCGAAGGGTTCTTCCACAGGACTGGACTTCTGCAACTATATCTCAAAATGGCATAGAGATAAATTCCCAGATTGATAGTGTAAATGAAAAGAATTACATAATGTTTGATGTTGTGCCGGACAGCGGGACCATTCATATAAAGAAAGAAAATATTACTGGTGTTTTGGAAAATAGTGGGTCCCAAATATTAAGTCCATACTTAATGCAAAATTATCCCAATCCATTTAATCCTGGTACAAAAATTAAATTCGTAATTCCTAAATCATCATTCGTAAATCTTAAGGTTTATGATGTATTAGGAAGAGAAGTAGCGACTCTCGTTAACGAAGAGAAACATCCGGGAAGTTATGGGATTGTGTTTGATGGCAGCAATCTTCCTTCAGGAATTTATTTGTACAAATTAAACGCTGGCAATTTCACCAGTACAAAGAAACTAATTTTATTAAAGTAATGACTTACAATTTAGTAAAGAATAACATTGTGACAATTATAAATATCAATTTGATTAGGAGTAATAATGATGAGAAAATTAATTACAAATTTAAATGAAAAAAATAATTTATTTGTTCTTTTTTTATTCTGTCTTTGTCAGGTACTATTTCTAAATAAGGTCCAGGCGCAAAATGTATCAATACAAGGGAAAGTAATTTCGTCAAGATTGCCGGTGAAATATGCCTCTGTTACTTTTATAGATAATGCTGATACCACCACCAAATTCTCTGCTTTGACGGATGCTTCCGGTAATTACCAGATTAACTTAATTGTAACTTCAGTGGAACCCGGCGATAATCTACCAACAAAATTTAAGCTGGAACAAAATTATCCTAATCCATTTTCTTCTTCTACAGATATTCCATATCAAATCAAAGAAGAATCTGATGTTAAGGTAACGATTTATGATATACTGGGGAGAGTGGTAAAAAAATTCAATGTTGGACAACAATTTGTTGGTTTACACAGTGTTTTATGGGACGGGCGTAACGACTTTGGGCAAAAAGTTGCGAGCGGTGTATATTTTTACAAACTAAGTAGTGAAAATGAATCTCAAGTTAAAAAATTGATCTTTAATCAGAATGCAAATGGTTTTGTTTCATCTCCACAATTATATTCAATAACAGGAAATTCATCCTCAACCCAGGCAAGTAAAACACAAAGTGCTCAGGGGAATACTTTCACGATCCGTGTTGAAAATACCAGTACTATTCTTCCTGCAATAGTTCCCCAGGAATTACAAAATGTAGTTATACAAAAAGATACAACAATTAGTTTTTCAGTAACCTATCTGCCAACAACCAAAATTGATTTTGATAGTCTACATCAGATTATCAGGGGATTTGGTGGAGCGAACATTCTCGGTTGGAACCCGGGATTGAATTACGGTGATATGACTCGGTCTGAATTACAAACCGCTTTTGGTACAGGTGATGGTCAACTCGGATTTACGATATTACGCTTGCGTATTTCCCCAGATTCAACTGTGTTCGGGTTGAATATTCCTTCCGCAAAGATGGTAGATTCTCTCGGTGGAATAGTCATTGCGTCGCCCTGGACTCCGCCACCTTCAATGAAAACTAACAATACTATTATTGGTGGCGAGCTTAAAGAAAGTTCTTATGCAGACTATGCTGCATATTTAAAATCATTCGCAGATTATATGACGGATAATAATGCACCGCTGTATGCTATATCAGTCCAAAATGAACCGGACGCTACCGTTACTTACGAATCGTGCGATTGGAATGGGACTCAATTGTTAAATTTTATGAAAAACAATGCTTCATCAATTGGCTATAGAATTATGATGCCCGAATCACAGAATTTTGTCCATGCATTATCTGATCCAACGCTCAACGATTCTGCTGCTGCTGCAAATGTATCGATTATTGCAGGACATATTTACGGGGGTGGTCTTAATTCATATCCATTAGCCGTAGAAAAAGGAAAAGAAGTGTGGATGACTGAATATTTGATAAATAGCCCGGGGAGCGGCGCTAATATGGACACTTCCTGGACCGCCGCTTTACTGACTGCTGAAAGCATCAATAATTGTATGAGTGTGAATATGAGTGCCTATGTTTGGTGGTGGATAGTCAGATATTATGGACCAATTAGCGATGGAATGAATAATAGTCGTCCAAGAGGTGTAGTTACAAGAAAAGGTTATGTTATGTCTCAGTTTGCCAGATTTATTCGTCCGGGTTTTTATAGAGTTGAAAACAGTGTTAGTCCCCCTACCGGCATTTCAGGCAATGCTGTTGCTGTTACAGCTTATAAAGATCCTTCATCTTCTAAAGTAGTAATTATAGTTATTAATTCGGGTTCTTCCCAAGTAGATGCTGTTTTTAGAATATCAAATGGAGCAACGACGACAACTTTTACCCCTTATATAACATCTGAATCAAAAAATTGTGAGCAGGGGAATGCATTTGATGTAACAGGAGACAATTTTACTTTTACTCTTGAGGCATCGAGCATAACAACATTTGTATCAAATTAAAAATTAGTCATCTTCTAAAAAACTTTCTATGATAAAACGATAAGAGGAATGATGAAAAAGAAGAATCCAAACTACAGAAATAAATATATTAGCACATTGTTTTTTTCTTTAGCTTTCTTGGTACTTTTCCAAATAAGAACAAATGCCCAGTCTGATGCTACAATTTATTTAAGCAATACGAAACAGGTAATCAGGGGTTTTGGAGCTGCTAATATTGTCGGCTGGCGTTCGGATATGACAGAGGAAGAAATTAACACGGCTTTCGGTACAGGGGATGGTCAATTAGGGTTTTCGATACTTCGTCTCCGTGTACCTCCGGCAGAAAGCTCTTTCAATATTAATTTGCCTTCGGCAATTGCAGCTCATTCAATGGGTGTAACTCTAATTGCAGCGCCATGGTCACCTCCTGCTTCGATGAAAACTAATAATAGTACAATAAGCGGTGAACTTAAGGAAGGTTCTTATAATGACTTCGCTTTGTATTTAAAAAGTTTTGCAGATTATATGTCTGCTAACGGTGCCCCGATTTATGCCGTCTCTGTACAAAATGAACCTGATGTTTCCGTGACCTATGAGTCTTGTGATTATAATTCCTCACAGATGCTAAAATTCGTACAAGAAAATGCACGTTCAATAGGCACAAAAATTATTGTCCCGGAATCATTTCATTTTGATAGAGCGCTTTCAGATCCTCTTCTGAATGATTCAACCGCTTTGGCAAACTTTGATATTTTAGGTGGACATATTTACGGAGGCGGGCTTAGTCCTTACCCTTTGGCAGAAGAAAAAGGCAAAGAAGTATGGATGACTGAGCATTTAACAGAAAGCTTACATTCTGCAAATATTTGGTCTTTGGCTATGGATGTTGCTATGGAAATGCAACAAGTTATGAATGCCAATATGAGCGCCTATATCTGGTGGTATATAGTAAGATACTATGGACCAATAGGTGATGGAGAAGTAAGTGCTTCTTTTCCAGATGAAGACTTTGCCGAAAAGGGTGAGGTTACAAAAAAAGGTTATGTAATGTCGCAGTTTTCCAGGTTCATACGCCCGGGTTATTATAGAGTAGAAAGCACTTACCAGCCTCAAAGTAGTGTTTATATTACTGCATATAAGAATGATAGCCAGATAATTATTGTAGCAATAAATAATAGTTCATCCTCTAAGCAACAAACATTTGTTTTACAGAATGGGACTGTTGTAAAGTTTATACCTTATGTTACGTCCGAGACAAAGGATTGTGTTCAGGGAAGTGATATTGCGGTATCTAGCGGCAGTTTTACAGCGACCTTGGATGCGTCAAGTATAACAACTTTCGTTTCGAGCAACGAACCGGTTCCTGTAGAACTTATTACTTTCAGTGCAAATGCT